>MVZN01000002.1 GCA_002069125.1 Spirochaetes bacterium ADurb.BinA120 | reverse complement strand
CTCTATCGCGACGTGATGCTCTCCGGCAATACCTTTCAGACGCTTTCCGACATAGCCATGATCGGCGGCGACCGGGCGATGTTCGGCGGGCTGGGCGGTTGCGGAAAAAAGGGCCAGTCGCCCCTTCCCGTATCCTTTGGCGGGCCGCACCTTATGGTCAAAAACGTGCTCATAGGCGGGAGGAGGCCATGAGGATAGAGCCTCCGTTGTCGCTGTCGGCAAAATGCCGCTGGTATGATGTGATCGGCGTATCCGGGAGGAGCGTCGGCGTTTCCTACCGTAGCAACAGGCTGTATTCGGTGTCCGAAAAGGAGTCGGGCGGATGCGGAGTTCGCGTCAATGTGGACGGCCGGGTCGGCTTCTCCTATGCCGGAGAGGCGGAGGGCGTGGGCCGCGCCATGAGCAGGGCGATGGAGATAGCCCCTTACGGCGACGGGGAGGATTACGAGCTTCCGGGCGCCTCGATGCTTCCATCGGTGGATTGCGATTCCGGAAGGCTGGAGGAGCTTGACGAGGCCCCGTTGCTCGCCGGTGCGGAAGAGGCGATAGAGCGCATTCGCTCCTCCTTCCCCGAGGCGGAGGTGGACCTGGGCATTTCGTTCGGCTCGGGCGAGCGGCGCATTCTTAACTCCGCGGGATTCGAGGGATCGTATCGCCACTCATCCTTCAGCGTCGGCATAACGGCGACTATAGTGTCCGGCGACGGGGTCCGGTTGAGCGTGAGCGAGGGCGCATCGTCCACATCTCCGGTCGACTACGGCGACGCTGTTCGGCGGCTGTTGTGGAAGCTCGACCGGGCGCGGGACGTGAGGAACGTTGAGGCCGGCGAGGTCCCTGTAGTATGCACCCCGAAGGCGTTCGCTTCGCTCCTTGGCATAGTGATCTCGGGGCTCTCGGCCCGTTCCATATTCAAGGGCATCTCGCCCTTTATCGGAAAACTCGAAAGCCGCGTCTTTCATGAGGGCTTTACGCTTTTGGACGACCCTCTTGCGGACGGTTCGGTGTACAGCTATCCCTTCGATGACGAGGCCGTGCCCGCGCGCACAAAAAAAATAATAGATCGCGGCGTAATCGTGGAGTGGTTGTCCAATCTTAAATATGCCGCACGACTGGGGGTTCGCCCCTCCGGGAACGGTTCGCGGGGCCACGCTTCGCTACCCGGTATCTCTACGAGCGGCGTGGTGGTGGATGGAGGCGCCCGCCGCCTCGATTCACTTCTTGCGGAGGCCCGGGGAGGCTTGCTGGTCGACCAGTTTATAGGCCTCGGGCAGTCGAACACCCTTACCGGCGAGTTCAAGGCTAACCTGGACCTCGCCTATGCCCTGGAGAACGGCGCTACGGCCGGCAGGGTGAAGGACTGCATGCTCGTAGGGAACCTGTTCGAGCTCCTCGCCTCGGGCCCGGTCTTCAGCCGGGAGCGGATACGCTATGGCTCGACGCTTGCGCCTTTTGTCCTCTTTCCGGCGGTCAATCTCGTCCGCTGATCCGCCGCTTGTTTTCCTCTTTCATGACGTATCTGAATATACAGTGATCGCGGCCCGACCACTGGCGCTGTTCGAGGAGCAGGGTGACGTCGGGATTGTAGCCGTTTAGAATGGCGTAGTCGGCGTATTTACAGTAGATCTTCGCGTATTCGCCGAGTCCCCAGCGCTCCGCCGCGTTAAAAAAGTTGCAGTTCCCCACCTTAGCCTGAAGGTCGCCCTCGGGAAAAGAGGGGCGGGCCGCGAAATTTTCCGGCGCGATATCGGTGTAGATTATCCAGTTGCGAAGCGAAAGGGGTTTTCCCCTGGAGCGGACGGTTTCGGCAATACGCCTTCCGCGTTCATTACCGAATTCCTCGATGGCCTTTTTTAGCAGCTCTTCCCCTCGCTTGGGGCCGAGTTCGGCAAGAACGTGTTTGGCGACAACGCTGAAGAGCTGGGCGGCCAGGCCGAAACCGGGCGTGTGATGCCGCTTTCCGAGCCCAAGCCTCATGAACAGCACCTTGATAAGATATGAAAGGCTGAGTCCCCTTGACTTTTCGCGTTCGAGTTCGTTCATGGTCGTCCTCCTATAATCAATTGCCGGATCGAGCGATTATGCGCCTTGCCGGCAGGCCTGTCCATCACAATAGCGGGTAGGAATCCGAAGCCTCGGGGCGGAGTTAAAATTATCCGGGAACCAAAAAGTGCTGTTCAGATTTCCACCCGGAGGATAGCAAGTTACCGGGCGGCCTAAAACCGCCCTTGGAAATCTCGATAGATCCAAAAGGAGCAGCCATGAAAACACGAATTACGAAATTATTCGGCATCGAATATCCTATCATCCTTTCCGGCATGAGCTGGATCAGCGTTCCCCGGCTGGTGGCCGCCGTCTGCAACGCGGGCGGGTTAGGGATTCTGGCGACCGGCGTAATGACAGCCGAGGAGACCCGGGAGGCCGTACGCGAGATAAGAAAACTCACCAGGAAACCCTTCGCGGCGAACGTCACTCTCTATTTTCCGGGGGCCGAACGGAACGCGCAGGTGCTGATAGAGGAAAAGGTGCCCGTCGTAAACTACGCGCTCGGCAAGGGCGACAAGCTTACGGAGGCCGTGCACGCCTACGGCGGGAAGGTGGTCGCGACCGTTACAACGCACAAGCACGCTCTGGCGGCCGAGAGGGCGGGCGCCGACGCTCTGATAGTGACGGGCCACGAGGCGGCCGGGCACGGCGGGGCCATCACTTCGCTCGTGCTGGTTCCGAGCATTGCCGACGCGGTGAAGATCCCGGTTATCGCCGCGGGAGGATTCGCCGACGGGAGGGGCCTGGCGGCGGCGCTTTCCCTTGGCGCGGAGGGCATCTCCATGGGCACCCGTTTTATGAATACGAAGGAGAGCCCGGTCCACGACAGGATGAAAAAACTGAGCATTGAAAAGCAGGTCTACGACACCATCTACACCCCCAAGGTGGACGGCCTGCCCGCGCGCTTCATGAAGTCCGACATTGCCCTTAAAATGGCGAAAAGGCCGCTCAATCTTATCTCGGCCGCCATAAACTCGAGGGAGATAGCGAAATCGCTCGGATTCCCCTGGTTCAAGCTTGCCTTAGCGATCCTGCTTTCGGGATACGGCAAGGCTCGCCAGATGGCGACGATGGCCAACGGCTTCAAGGCCTTCAAGGTCGGCACCATAGAGGGCGACAACGAGAAGGGCGTGCTGCCGCTCGGCCAGGTGACGGGCCTTATAAACGACACCCCCACGGTGAAGCAGGTGATCGAAAGGATAGTCTCCGAGGCCAAGGCCGTAAAAAAACAGATCGGTCCCATGATCGGCTGATATAGCGGGGATTCGTCCGTTTCGCGCAGCGAGGGCCGGGGCAATCCCCGGCCCTTTCGTTTGGGCGCCCAGCGGGATTGAATTGAAAAAGTGCTTGCGGGCGGGATGGAGTGAAAAAGAATGTATTATCACAGTCCTGCGCCGAATGGATGATATTATGAACGCGCCAAAGGTACTGACTCCGGAATGCGAGCGAGGTTTTCGATGTTTCCACACCTTTTCAGCCCCATCACCATAAACCGTCTCGAGATAAAAAACCGGATCGCCTATCCGTCACTCGGGCTCCTCTATTCCTATGACGGAAAGCTGAACGACCGCTATTACGCCTACTTCAGGGAAAAGGCCCTCGGGGGGGCCGGCATGGTGACGGTGGGCCCCGTGGGGATAGACATGGCCGGCTCGGGCATTGTCGTGTTGTCGCTCGCGGGAGACGAAGCGATCGAGCCTTTCAGAAAACTAGCGGCGTCGATAAAGGAGGCCGGGGCCAGCGCCTGGGTCCAGCTCTTCCACGCGGGCGCCTATGCATTTTCCATGGCCCTGGAGGGCGAGAGGCCCGTGGCGCCCTCGGAGGTGTATTCCCGATACTCCAAGGAGACGCCCAAGGCGCTGACCGTAGAGGAGATACACGCGCTTCAGAGGCGCTTTGTCGACGCCGCTCTCCGCGCAAAGGAGGCCGGGTTTGACGGAGTGGAGGTAATCGCCTCGGCGGGCTATCTCATCACCCAGTTTCTTTCGCCTTTGAAAAACCTTCGCACCGACGAATACGGGGGCTCGTTCGAAAACCGGGTGCGCTTCCCGCGCGAGGTGATAGAGAAGATACGCGCCGCCGTCGGGCCGGACTATCCGCTCTGCGTCCGCATGGCCGGCAACGACTTCGTCCCCGGAAGCAACACCGACCTCGAAACGCCGAAGTTTGCCAAAATGTACGAGAAGGCCGGGGCGGACCTCATCAGCGTTACGGGAGGATGGCACGAGACCCGGGTACCGCAGCTTCCGATGGAGCTTCCCCGCGGCGGCTTTTCGTATCTGGCGCTCAACATAAAGAAGGAGGTGTCGGTGCCGGTCATCGCCTCAAACCGCATCCCACGGCCGGAACTGGCCGAGCGCATGATACGCGACGGCGCCTGCGACATGGTGTACCTCGGCAGGGTGCTCCTTGCCGACCCCTACTGGCCCGAGAAGGCGCGCGAGGGGCGCCAGGACGAGATCCGTCCCTGCGTGGCCTGCAATCAGGGCTGCACCGACACCATATTCAGCGCCAGGCCGGTTTTCTGCGTGGTCAATCCGCGGGCCGGGTACGAGGGCGAGCGGAACGTGGTAAAGACGGAAAGGCCGCTTCGGGTGATGGTGGCCGGCGCGGGACCGGGAGGCCTGGAGGCCGCCGTCACCGCCGCGTCCGCGGGGCATTCGGTGGAGCTGTACGAAAAGGGCGATGAGATAGGCGGACAGCTATGGATAGCGGGGGCGCCTCCGCACAAGGAGGAGCTGTGGGAGATAGTGAGGTATTACAAGGCCATGCTCGCGAGGCTATCCATCCCGGTCTACCTGAATACCGAGGTGTCGGTCGATCTTATAAGGGAGAAAAGGCCCGACCGGGTTATAGTGGCCGAGGGGGCGGAACCGCTCATGCCGCCGATAGCGGGACTCGACGACCCCCGGGTGCTCTCCTCGTGGAGGGTGTTGGCCGAGAATCCCGCGCTCGGAAAAAGCATAGCCGTAATAGGGGGCGGCGCGGTGGGGCTGGAGACTGCCCTATTCCTTGCGGCCAAGGGGACTCTTTCGCCTGATATGGTCTATTTCCTAATGGCCCACGAGGCCGAAAGCCCGGAGCGCATACGCGAGCTGATGTCGCGCGGCTCGAAAGAGGTGACGGTCTTCGAGATGCTTCCAAGGATAGGCAGGGACATAGGCAAATCCACGCGCTGGGTGGTGAAGTCGGCTCTCAACCGCTTCGGCGTAGAGGCGCTTACAGGCGCCCGCGTGCTCTCGGTTGAAGGCGGCACCGTGGTGTACGAGGCGAACGGAAAGCGGCACAGCCGCAATTTCGACAACGTGGTGGTGGCCTCCGGCTCGCGCCCGGTAAAGAGGCTCTGTGAAACTCTGGAAAAGGAGGGTATCGCCTTTACCGCCGTCGGCGATTGCGTGCGCCCGGCGAAGATAAACGACGCAATACACGAGGGTTTTCTCGCGGCGCTTGCTCTGGGGTGACGCCCGGCAAATAAATCGCTTAGCGTATGTCCCTGGAAATATAATCGGTATAGTCCTTCAGCCTGGGCCGGTACTCCCGATCCATAAGCTGGGAGGAGATCATGAAGTCCGCGGTCGAACGATTGCAGGCCGTGGGGATGTTGTAGAGCACGGCGATTCGCAGAAGCGCCTTGATGTCGACATCGTGGGGCTGCTGGGTCATTGGATCCCAGAAGAAGATGAGGATGTCGACTCCACCCTCTGCGATCATGGCCCCGAGCTGCTGATCGCCTCCCATGGGGCCCGATTTCAGCCTTGTTATCTTCCGTATGCCTGGATTCTCTTCGGCACCGTGAATCGATATTTTTCCCGCAAGCGTCTCCTGAATAAGCCTGCCTGTGGTGGCTGTGCATATCAGGTTATGGGCGAGGAGCGTCTGGTAATTCCATTCGACCCATTCCACAAGGTCCTTCTTCATGTTGTCGTGCGCGACGAGCGCTATGTTTTTAAGCTTTTCCATTGTTCTCCGATATTCTTGTTTTGTGCTTTAACGCTTATAACCGCGCATTAGAGGGCGTGGAGGTCTCCCGTAGGTCCTGAATGAATGCGCGTTGCATATATGAACATTATGCGTGCGGGGGCAAAACGAAGCGCCTGATCCGATGCCATGGAATCTCGATGGATCCGTCCGCCCGGAACCTCCCCTCGGCGAGAATGAGGGGAAGCCCCGGACCGGATTCCATTTGGACGGCGGCAAGGGTTGTGTATCTATTTCCGGTAAATGCCCTGTATCTCCCGCTCGAAGTTTTTAAGCACGACATTTCGCTTTACCTTGAGCGTCGGGGTCATCTCACCGTTAAGCTCGGTGAAGCGCCGGGGAACGATTGCGTATTTTTTGACGCGTTCGAACTCCTCGAGCTCCAGGTTGGCCGCCTGGATGTCCTCGTCGACGAGCTTTCTAAGCCTTTCGTTGGCGATGAAGTCCTCGCCGACGGCGACGCACATCCGCGCCGCCCCCTCGCCGAAGAACCGTAGCGCGGCCTTGTCGTAAGCCACGCCCTCCGCGTCGAAGAGCTGAATGAAGGCGTCGAACTTGGGCACCACAAGCGCGGAGACGAAGGGCTTTTCGTCGGCGATGGGAACTGCGATATCGACCCAGCGGCTAACCGAGAAGAGGCCCTCGATCTTCGCCGAGGGGATGTTCTTGCCCGTGTCGAGCACCATTATTCCCTTTATGCGGTCGACGATCTTGATATAGCCGTCGGGTCCCATCACCACTATGTCGCCGGTCTTGTAAAAGCCGTCCGCGGTGAAGGACTCCTTTGTCGCTTCGGGGTTGTTCCAGTAATGGGTAATGATGTTGTCGCCCCGTACCTGCCATTCGCCGTCGGGCGCGACACGCCCCTCTACGCCGTTGCACACCGGCCCTACATAGCCCGGCAGCACCTGGTTGGGCCGGTTGAGGTTCACCGTATTGCAGGTTTCGGTGGCGCCGTATCCCTCGTAGATGCGCACACCCATCGCCATGAATACCTTGCAGAGGTCCGCGGGAAGGCTACCGGCCGCGGAGAAGGCGAAGCGGAAGCGCCCGCCGAGCCTTTCGCGGACCTTGCTGAAAACGAGCTTGTCAACCAGGCGGTACTTGAAGACGAGCCCGCGCTTGAGTCCGGCGGTGAAGTCGATGTCCTCGGACATGTCGATGAACCCGTCCTTGTCGGCGCGCGCTTCAGTGAGGGCGAGGCCGGTGCGGATGGCGAAATCGAATATCTTCTTTTTGATCGGCGACTGCGACGCCATATCGCGCATAGCCATGTAGATGCGCTCGTAGATGCGAGGTACCGACATGAAGACCGTCGGCCGGAAGACCTGAAGATCGGCGACAAGCGTTGTTGGCGAGGAGTAGGCTATGGTCACCGCGGCGTGCATGGCCGTGCCGTGTCCGCACTCCCGTTCGTAGGTGTGGGCCAGGGGAAGGAATGCCAGCATGACGTCGTCGGCCCTGTAATCGGGCACAAGCCGCATATCGCGGCAGCAGGCGGCGTTTATGCTGAAATGCGTGTGTACCGCCCCCTTTTGCCTTCCCGTGGTGCCGGAGGTGTATACGATGGTCATGGGGTCTAAAAGTTCTACGGACCTCCAGCGCCGTTCGTAGGCAAGCCTGTCGCGGGCAAGAAGCCCAACGCCGAGTTTGCGCAGATCCGACAGGCTAAGGACGCGGCCGTCGGCGTGCTGAAATGCGTCCTTCATTATTATTATCTTCTCGAGTCCGGGCATGTCGACAATGGCCTCAAGGGCGCGTTCGAGCATCTCCTCGTCCTGGACGTACAGTATGCGCGAGCCGGAATCGTTCACGATGAAGGCGAGCTCCTTCGCCGACAGGGTCGGATACACGCATACGGTTATTCCGGCCGCGCAGAGGATGGAATAGTCGGCCCACACCCATTCCGGGGACGTGTGCGCCATTACCGCGGCCCTGTCGCCCTTTTGTATGCCGAGCTCCATGAGGCCGGAGGCCAGTTCGCGGACGAGTATCCAGAGATCGGCGTAGGTTATTGATGTGGTGCTGTCCGGCCCCGTTTTCCACCACTGGGCCCGGCGCATGCCGAATTTTACGGCGTTCCGGTTCAGGAGCTCCGGAAAGGTCTGTTGGGTTATATACCACCTGTCTTTCATGATGCTGCCTCCTTTTGCCGTACATGCTTAACCGATAAGCGGGATGGGTGACGACGATCGGGACCAGGGAGGTCAGGGCGCATGCCGAGCCTGGGAGGTCACAATATAACCCATCGCCACATATCGTATGTATATTATAATACGTATATTATTATTTGATGATTATTGCAAGCGAAATATTGTACACATTGAAGAAAACGATTATTCTCGATTATCGCGCGCCGGGCCCCGGGAGAGCGAAGAAAGCCCTTTTGTTCCGGTTTTCGGGGGCTAGGTATGTTTAGTACTTGCGCTGTTCGCGGCGATTGGCGCATAATTCCATACACGCATCGGGAAATTACTCTACGGCAGGGGGCGCATGTGTGGACTTGCTCATTTTCTCTCCGCGCCTGCGGTTGCCGGATCCGTCGCGGCCCTGCGCCTTCCCTTTCCGCACGCAAGGCGATATTCCGCGGCATGATCGAGCGGCGTATTGAAATCTTTAGACAACACCGCCCCGTGGCGGGGGCAATTTCATGTCGGGAGACGCGAGCTCCGGACATCAAGACGGGCCATGCCTCCAGCCGCTGCCCGGCCCAGGCCGACCCTTGTTGGCTGAGTATGCTTTGCGTGCGGGTCGAGGCACATCTCGCGCTACCGTGCCGGTTCCGCCATGTGTTCTGAGGGCACGACCGCACTGATCGGGCGTATCGCCCGGCTGATTTCGATAGCAGCGCTTTTGGCGGGGGTGGTGATCCGGCCGCTTCCGGCGCAGAGTGAGTTTTTCGCGCTCAGCAGCCTGGCCTCCGGCGCGCAGGTGGCGGAGGAGAGGATTCGTCTGTGGACCTCGGCCATTGACGCGTGGAGTAAAGGGGATGGAGAATTCGCCCTCTCCAGGGCGTATTTCAACAGGGGAACGGCACATGCCAGGATGGGGGCATCCGCGAAGGCTCTGGCGGATTATAACATGGCCATAGAGCTTGACGACCATTTCGCCAAGGCGTACAACAACAGGGCCATCCTCCGGTGGAATTCGGGCGACAGACAGGGGGCGCTCTCGGATTATAACCGGGCAATCGCCGCCGCGCCGGCCTTCTACGAGGCCCATTACAACCTCGGAAACGCACGGGCGGCCGGGGGCGAATATCGCGCCTCCATTGCCGATTACACCAGGGCGATCTCACTGTCGGCGCGCTACGCTAAGGCCTACAACAACCGAGGAATTGCGCACGCCGCCGTCGGCGAGTTCGACGCGGCCCTAAACGACTACCGCAGGGCCATGGAGATCGATCCCGCAGACCCGGTGTTTTACAACAATCGGGGGAGCGCGTTTGTGCGGATGAACCGACCGGAAAGCGCCCTTGCCGATTTCTCCCGTGCCATCGAGCTTGATCCGAAATACGCGGCGGCGCTGAGAAACAGGGGTATCGCGAATCATCTTGCAGGGCATTACGAGAACGCCGCGAGGGATTACGGCGAGGCGTTAAGGCTCGAGCCCGGGGACAGGGGGATCGGCAGAAACCGCGCGCTGGCGCTTGCGGGCAAACCGATCGTTCTCGGGGGCGAGTCGGGCGTTGGGAAGCGTGCGCCTGAGGGAAAAGGGCGCCGCGAGGCCGCCCGAAGGGAAGTGAACGCCGAAGGGGACGCAATCGTGAAATCGGGAGGTTCCGTGGCGGCGCGTGACCGCCGCAAGGCCTCGCTCCATTATGATCGAGGCGTCGAGCTGGGGCGAAAGGGGAAGACGGAATCGGCCATCGAGGAGCTATCGAAGGCCCTGCGCCGGGACCAGTCGGCAGGCTACGCCTATATGGAGCGCGGTCGCCTCCATGCGCGGAAGGGGGATTTTGCAAAGGCCGAAGAGGATTTTTCGCGCGGGATGGAGCTTGAGCCCGAAAGCCCTGTACATTTTTACAACAGGGGCGTGGTGCGATATGGAAGGGGCCTTTATGCGCTTGCCATTGAGGACTTCTCACACGCGATCGAGCTCGATAACACCGATCCCGAATCGTTTAACAACCGCGGAAGCGCCCGCCTTGCGTCCGGGGAGCTGGACGAGGCGATACGCGACTACAACCGCGCCATCGAGATACGGGATGGATACGCAAGGGCTCTGGCAAACCGGGGTGTGGCGTTTTTTTACAAAGGGGATTTTACCGCGGCGAACGCGGATTTCAGCGGCGCGCTTCGGCTAGACCCGTCGGATGGAATGGCCTTTCATAACAGGGGAATCGTACGATATCTCGCAGGGGACAGAAAGGGTTCGCTTGCGGATTTCAACAGCTCAATAGCGATTGATCCTCGCAATGCCTATTCCCGCATCTGGCGCCTGGCGGTTTCCGGGGAGAGAGCGGCCGCGTATATAAGGGAGGAGCGCGCCCGCTACGCCGGCAGGTCCGCCGGCTGGCCGGAGACCCTTATCCGTTCCTTCCTCGGGCTTGTCTCCGAGAGGGAGTTATTTCGCAGGGCGGCCGAGGCCAGGGAGCCGGGACTGGCCGGCGCGCGGCGCGCGGAGGCCTATTATTATTTGGGCTTGAGGCGAAAAACGATTGCGGGCGGGAAGGGCAAGGCGGTCGATTATTTCAGGAACAGCCTGGAATCGGATGCGCCTACGAGCCATGCGAGGCGCCTTGCCCGTTACGAGCTTTTCGGAGAATGAGGCCCTGGCGTAATCACTTTAAGCACATGAGGAGGAGGCGATGGCTGTCAGCGGACTAAAACGCGTGCTCGGGCTTCCCGAGGTGGCCTTTATAGCCATAGGGTGCACGATCGGAGGCGGTATCTTCGTTTTTACCGGGATGGTTTTAAAAATAGCCGGGGCCGCGCTGCCGCTCGCCTTTGCGCTGGCCGTGATTCCGGTTTTCATCAGCATGCTGCCGCTGGCCATGCTGGGCTCCGCGATACCGGCGACCGGGGCGAATTACAAGTACCCGAGTCGCATGGTGTCACCGGCCCTCGCCTTTGTAGGCATCTGGGTCTATATCCTCGCCTCCTTTTTCGGTCAGATTCCGCTGTATGCCCTGAGCTGTGCCCATTACCTCGGCTCTATGGGTGTCACCCTTTCCCCGGAGCTGGTCGCCATACTGATCCTAACGGTTTTTTATGTGATCAATATCCTGGGCGTCAAGCCGGCGGCGTGGGCCCAGGGGCTGATGGTGATCGTTCTTATAGGCGCGCTTGTCTTTTATTCGGCGACGGGGGCCACGGCCTTCAATCCGGAATATTTGAAGGGGATGTTCGACCGGGGGGCCGGGGCCATTCTGCTCGGGGTCGCGCTTCTCACCTTCACCTACCTGGGCTCCAATGGGATCATCGAGCTCGGGGACGAGATAAACGAACCGGGCAAGGTCATTCCCCGGGCCTTTTTGATATGCTTCCCGGTTGTGGCGCTCCTGTATATATCCGTGGCGCTTGCCACGGTCGGCGCGGCCCCGGTGGATGCGCTTCTCGCCTGCAAGGACCCGATGTCGGAGGTGTGCGGGGCCTGCGCCGGCAAGGGAGGGCGCCTTTTCTTTATCGTCGGAGGAGCGGTACTCGCGCTTTTGACCACTCTGAACGCGCTTTTTATCGTGGGAACCAAATCCCTGCTTGTGGTCGTAGGCGATCGCATTCTTCCCGGATGGCTCGGGGCGCTCAACTCGCGTTTCGGCACCCCTCATGTCCTCCTCACCATAATTTATGTCTTTTCGGTGCTGGGGGTGCTGTCGGGGCTCCCCCTCGAGACGCTCGCTTCGTACTCCGCCCTGGGGGGGATGATTATCTTTGTCCCCGTGCTCGTTGCGTCTCTAAGGCTGCCCCGCCTTTATCCCGAGCGCTACGAGCGGTCCCATTTCAAGCTGAAGGGATTTTTTCTGTGGTTTTGTCCCATAGTGGGCTTTCTCATGATAGCGTTTTTCAGCGCCGTTATACTGGCCGATCTTAAAAGCCCGGTAAGGATGGGGCTTTTCGGCGTTTTTATCCTTTCGGGGATTGCGTATTATTGCATCAGGAAACACCTTCTTCTTAAAGAGGGTGTTGACCTGTCGCTTATAAAAGGGAGGAGTGACTGGAGTGAATAATACCGATCAAACACTGCCGATCTTTCGGGAATATCCGGGCCTTGGTGAGCGGCTTCCCCGTATTCCGCTGGGGGCATTCCCCACGCCCGTACGAAAGCTTGAATGCCTCGACTGCGACAACCTGTGGGTAAAGCGCGACGATCTGAGCGCGGCGGCATACGGCGGCAACAAGGTCCGCAAGCTCGAATTCATCCTGGGCGAGGCCAAAAGGCTGGGGAAGCGGGATGTCGTGACCATCGGGGGCATCGGCACCAATCACGGGCTGGCAACGGCAATCTACTGCAAAAAGCTCGGGATAAAATGCACGCTGCTGCTTTTCGAGCAGCCCGTTACGAGCTATGTTAAACGCAATCTTCTCCTGTACCGTTATTTTGGCGCCCGGACCATCTTTACCGGTTCGCTTCCGAAAACCGTGCTCGCCTATTTCCTGACACACCGCCTGTTCCATCCCGCGGCCCATTACGTATTTGCCGGGGGCTCCGACGTTTACGGCACCGTCGGGTTCGTCAACGCGGCGTTCGAGCTCCGGCGACAGGTGGAAGAGGGGCTTATGCCCGAACCCACGCTCATCGTCTGCCCGCTCGGTTCCAACGGGACCCTGGCGGGGCTTGCGCTCGGTGTGCGCCTGGCCGGGCTTCGCGCCAGGGTGACTGGCGTGCGGGTTACGGCGCCATACCTGGGCCCCATTCCCGCGTCTACCCCCGGCGCCGTATCGAATCTCATGGCGCAGACGCTTCGCTTTCTCAGGAGGGCCGACTCCGGGGTCCCCGCGGTAAGCGTCGAGGCGCCCGAGGTGCTGGACGATTATTTCGGAGACGGATACGGCTGTCCGACGGCCGCCTGCTGCGAGGCCATCGATATCATGAAGATAAAAGAGGGACTCGATCTGGAGCCCACGTATACCGGAAAGACATTCGCGGCGGTGGTCGACATGGTGCGGCAGAGCAGGACCCGCGACGAGGTCGTGCTTTACTGGCACACATACAACTCGGCGGACCTGTCGCGGGAGGCCGCGTCCGTGGATTATCACGATCTGCCGGCGGAGTTCCACCGTTTCTTCGAGATGCCGGAGGTGCCGGTGCCCGTATGCCATGATTGACGGGCGTCCGTCACATGGCTGTCGGGATTAAAAAAAACTTGAAATTAATAGTAACATTTTGGACTATGTTATCGAAGTTGTCTTTTCCCTTTTTCTTTGCGTCTGCCTGCGGATAAGGAGAGAGTGGTCAAACCACTCTCTTTTTTCAATGTACACAGCGGTCCGGAGATGAGCAATCCAGCGGTCAGGGAACGGGTAATGGAGACGGTAATGGCCGTCGCCGGCGATCTGGGATATTTGATTTACGAGGCCAACCTGCTGTTTAAAGGCAGGAACTCCAGCGTGGTCGTCAGAATCGACGGGCATACGCCCATATCCCACTCGGACTGTGAGGCCTTCAGCAGGGAGCTTTCCCGGCGCCTCGACGAAGCTGGAATTCTCCCCGAGTATTCCCTGGAGGTCTCATCCCCGGGCCTGCGCAGGCGGCTTCGAAGCGTGGAGGAGTTCAGGCGCTTCAGAGGATCGAGCGCAAAGGTCATTTTTCGCGATGGCGATGCGCAGCGTGTCGTGAAGGGCAAAATTGAGGGCGTGGATGGCGCCTCGATATCGCTTCGAGACGGAGACGACGTTCTTGCCGTCGATTTTGAGTCGATCAAGAGCGCGAACCTGGAATTATAGATTTCGCTCGGCCGGCACGGTGGATCATTAACGTGATGAAGGTTCAATGACATGAGCAATAATTTTTTCGAGGCCTTACACCAGATCGCCAATGAAAAGGGCATAACGCGGGAAACCATCGAGGAAATCGTCGAGTCGGCGATGATCTCAGCGTATAAAAAGCAGTATGGCTCGAACACCAACGTCCGGGTGGTGTTCGACCGCGACAGGAACACGGTTAAAATCGTTTCGAGAAAGATGGTGGTCAACTCCCCGCGCAACCGTGCCGAGGAGGTCCATGTGGACGAGGCCCGGAGGTTCAACCCGGACGCCCGGTTGGGCGACGAGATGGACGTGGAGGAGAACCCGCTCGAGTCGTTCGGCAGGATAGCCGCCCAGACGGCGAAGCAGGTCATAGTACAGAAGATAAAGGAAGCCGAAAAGAACATTGTTTACAACGATTTTAAGGACAAGGAGGGGGACCTCATCAACGGCTACCTCCAGCGCAAGACGAAGGACGCGATTTTCGTCGATCTCGGCAAGACCGAGGGCATCCTTCCGGCCCGGGAGCAGTCGCCGCTCGAGCATTTCAAGACCGGAGAGCGTATAAAGGCCCTCGTCCTCTCGGTGCAAAAGAACACCAAGGGGCCGTCGGTCGTGCTTTCCAGGGCCAACACCAAGTTCATACAGAAGCTTTTCGAGATGGAGATCCCCGAGGTGTACGACGGAGTGGTGCAGATCGTAAACATCGTCCGCGAGCCGGGACTTCGCACCAAGGTGGCGGTGGCAAGCGAGCGTGATGATGTGGACGCTGTCGGGGCGTGCGTGGGCATGAAGGGGATTAGAATTCAGTCCATTGTGCGCGAACTGGAGGGCGAGAAGATAGACGTGGTGGAATGGGTGGACGACCGCAAGATCATGGCCGCCAACGCGCTGACGCCCGCGCGGGCGAAAGAGGTGATCGATACCAGGAGCGGCGGGGTCATCGCCGTGGTCGAGAAGGAGCAGTACAAACTCGCGATAGGAAAGGCGGGCCATAATGCCAGGCTGTCGGCCAGGCTGTGCGGCTTCGACATAGATATTAAGACCGAGGAGCAGTATCGGGAGTTCCTGAGCTCCAGCGAATCCAGGGCAATGGTGGAGCAGCTCTTCGCAAGCAAGGACGTCGAGGAGACGCCGCTCGAGGAATTGCCCGGACTCGACGCGCGTACCATCAAGCTCCTGGAGGCCGGAGGGCTCTTCTCGGTCGAGGACCTGGTGGAGACCTCGTTCGACGATCTCATGAAGATAGATGGAATCGGCGAGAAAACCGCCAAGAAGATAATGGATATCCTCGCGGAATCGATCGATTTCGAGGACGAGATGGAAGAGGAAGGCGCCGAAGAGTCCGCGGAAGGGCCGGGGGAAGAAGCCGGCGGGGCGGAGGCTGCGGAGGAAGGCGACTAAACGGATGCGGAGAAGCGGCCGCGCGGCAAAGCGCGGCCAGGCCGGAGAATTGAACGAGGCCGCGTTCTTCCGAAAATAATATAGGTAGAAGCAAGGTGCAAATGAAAGCAATTGATATTGCAACCGCCAATCATGTAACGGAAGAAGACATCCTTACGATATGCAAGGACCTTGGGATCGGCTGTGCCGGAATGGACACGGAACTCTCCGAAAAGGATGTCTTCCTGATACAGAAAAAAATAGAGGTGATAAAGGAGCAACGCGCAAAGGCGGCCAGAGAGCTTCTGGAGCGAAAGAGCGAACGCACCGGAAGGCCCGGCTCCAAAATCAAACTCAAACGCAAGGTGACCGTTTCCAGGGAGCTTATAAAGGAAAAACAGGAGAAGGAGGAAGAGGCCTCCGCGTCTACGGAGCGGGAGCGCAAGGAACAGCCCGCCGCCCGGCCGCCACGCGAGGAAAAGCCCGCTGCCGCCAGAACGTCCGCGGGACGTTCCGATCAGCGCCCGGCCGCAGGGGGCGCAAGGCGGACGGATTCCCGGCCCGCTCCGCGGACGGATGGGGCCCGACGGGGAGGCCCCGGGGCCGCTCCCGGCGCCAGGGAGGGACGGCCCTTCGGCGAGCGAAGGCCCGGCCCGGGAGCGCCGCCATCCAGAGAAGGCGCGGCGCCCGACAAGAAGGACGAGGCGATCTCCGCCAAAGAGAAGGAAAAGAGGAAGAAGGCCAAGGAGAAGGAAAAGGAAAAGGACAGCAAAAAACGGGCCTATAAAGACAAGGGCAGGGAGTCTTTCGAAAAAAACATCTTTTCCAGAAAAAAGAAGGGCGGTCCGCACGGCGGCGTACAGGAGCATGAACGCGTTGCCGTATCGCCCAAGAACATAGATATAACCGAAAGCATCTCGGTCGGCGACCTCGCCAAAAAGCTCAATGTAAAGGCGGGCGAGGTTATCTCCCGGTTGATGAAGCTCGGCATGATGGCCACGATCAACCAGGTGATCGACTCGGAGACCGCGGAGATCCTGGCGTCCGAATACGGTACGAGCGTGCGGGTGGTGTCCCTGTTCGAGGAGACCGTAATAAGGCGCGAGGAAGAGGACCGCGCAGAAGACCGCCGGAAGCGCCCGCCGATCGTTACCGTAATGGGCCATGTCGACCATGGGAAGACCAAGCTCCTCGACGCAATCCGAAAAACCAATGTCGTCGACGGGGAATTCGGCGGTATAACGCAGCACATAGGCGCCTATACGGTGAAGGTCCGCGACCAGTTCGTTACGTTTCTTGACACGCCGGGCCATGAGGCGTTCACGACCATGCGTGCCCGGGGGGCGAGCGTTACGGATATCGTAATCCTGGTCGTGGCGGCAAACGACGGCGTCATGCCCCAGACCGTGGAGGCCATAAATCACGCAAAAGCCGCCCACGTTCCCATAATCGTGGCGATCAACAAGATCGATCTGCCCGAGACCAACGTGATGCGCATCAAGCAGGACCTGTCCAATTACGATCTGGCGCCCGAGGAGTGGGGCGGAACCACCCTCTATGCCGAGGTCAGCGCCAAGAAGATGATGAACATCGAGGATCTGCTCGACCTGATTCTCATACAGGCCGAGATGCTCGAACTCGGCGCAAATCCCGTGCTTTTAGGCCGGGGCGTGGTGATAGAATCGCGCCTGGACCCCGGCAGGGGCCCGGTAGCCACGGCGCTGGTGCAGAACGGCACGCTCCATCTGGGCGATCCCTTCGTGGTGGGCATCTATTCCGGTAAGATCCGGGCCATGTTCAACGACCAGGGCCTTTCGGTCCAGGAAGCTGGGCCCTCTACCCCCGTGGAGATCGTGGGGCTTTCCGGCATTCCCTCCGCCGGCGACCCGTTTCAGGTCGTCGAAACGGAAAAGTATTCCAAGCAGATATCTCAGAAACGAATCGACCTCCGGCGTCTGGAGACGGCGAAGAAGGTGCGCAAGGTGACGCTCGAAGACCTCAACGAGATGATTCGAGATGGGGAGGTTCAGGAGCTTCGTGTGGTGATAAAGGCCGATGTTGACGGCTCCGTACAGGCTCTTAAGGAGGCCCTCGAAAAGCTTTCCACCGACGAGGTCAGGGTCAAGGTGATCCATGCCGGCACCGGCGGCATCAACGAGTCGGATGTAATGCTCGCATCGGCCTCGAATGCCGTCATCATCGGTTATCATGTGCGCCCCGCGGCCAGGGTATCGGAGCTGGCGGAGAAGGAGAGCGTTTCGATCAAATTCTTCAATATAATCTTCGAGGTGACCGACTCCATCCGCGCGGCCATGGAGGGGATGCTCTCCCCCGAATACAGGGAAGAGGTTGTAGGTAGCGGCGAGGTGCGCCAGATATTCAAGATCTCGCGCCTCGGAACCATCGCCGGGGCCATCGTGCTTGCGGGCAAGGTGAATCGGAAAAACAGGATTCGCCTCATCCGCGACGGCGTCGTCATCTCCGACGGCGAGCTTAAGTCCCTCAAGCGCTTCAAGGACGACGTTTCCGATGTCGATACCGGGCAGGAGTTTGGCTTCGGCCTGGTGAATTTCAACGATATCAAGGAAGGCGACACCTTCGAGGCGTATCGGACGATAGAGATCGCAAAGACCCTGGACGGATAGAATGACTACACATCGAAGGGAGCGGCTCGAAGAGCTAATCAAGCGGGTCGTTGCGGACGCTCTTCTCTCCGAGATTAAGGACCCCAGAATCGGATTCGTCTCCGTGGTGCGGGTGAAGCTCGCCAGGGATTACAGCGTGGCCGACGTATTTGTTTCGGTGCTGGGTGACGATACGGCCAAGAGGAAATCGATGGCGGGCCTCGAATCGGCGCGAAGCTACGTGCAGTTTCTCGTCGGCAAGGGCATCCAGCTTCGTACCACGCCCAGGCTTGTTTTCCATCTCGACACCTCGGTGGAGGAGGGGGTCAGGATGGTCCAGGTGATAGAAAAGCTCGAAGCGGGGAGTGGGGGCGGCGATGCCGGTGGAGGCGAAGGGGAGCCCGGCGGGAACGGCGGCTGACGGTGGATTCGTCAAAGGCCAGGGACGCGGTCCTTCTTCTGGACAAGGAAAAGGGTAAAACCTCCTTTTCGGCCATAGAGGAGGTGCGCAGGCTCTTCGGCGCGAGAAAGGCGGGTCATTCCGGAACCCTCGACAAGGCGGCGACCGGGCTTCTGGTCGTCTGTACCGGTTCGATGACCAGGTTGACACGATACTTTCTGGAAGGGGACAAACGGTATACCGGCGTGATAAGGCTCGGCGTGACGACCGACACCTGCGATGCGGAGGGGGAGATAACGGCCACAGCGAGCCTTGCGGGGATGGACGAGGGCCGTATTCGCGCAATAGAGTCGCGCTTCACCGGGCGGCTTCGGCAGGCGCCCCCGATTTACTCTGCGCTTAAAATCAAGGGCAGGAGGGCCGCCGACCTGGCCAGGGAGGGCAGGGATGTCGACCTCGCCGAGCGGGACATCATCGTACATGAGCTTTCCATCCTCGACGCGGATCTGGGAAGCGGCACCATCACTGTCGATGTGCTCTGCTCCAAGGGCACATATATCAGGTCGCTCGCGCGCGATATCGGGGAATTCCTCGGGACGGGGGCGCACCTGGCCGGGCTCAGGCGTACGGCCTCCGGAGGGTTTTCGGTCGAGGACGCCGCTACGATCGGGGAGATGAGGAACTTTGTATCCGGTTTGCCTGCGGAAAAGCCTTTTCTGCTCGCTCCGGAGCAGGCCCTTGCCGATTTCGGCCGCATTGTGGTGGCGGACGGCGTCGTGAAAAAGGTTTCGAATGGGGCCTTTTTCGGAAGGGGCGATATATTAAGCCTGGAGGGACGCTCGCCCTTCATTATAATGGACGGGCGAAAAAATTGTATTGCCATCGCCAACGTCGATACTGATAATTGGTCAGTCGAATACAGCAATGTTTTTAACAGGTAGTTTGTGCCCCGCCTCCCCGGACGGGCGAGGGCCGCATCGAAACGGCAAAATCGATCAATCACATAAGGAATAAGGAGAACAGCGTCATATGCGCCAGAAGAGCGAGGTCATCAATCAGTATAAAAGGCATGAAAGCGATACCGGTTCGCCGGACGTTCAGGTTGCCCTGCTGACGGAAAGGATCAACCACCTGACGGAGCATTTCAAGGTCCACAAGAAGGACTTCCATTCCCGCAGGGGGCTCTTGAAGCTCGTAGGCCAGCGGCGTAGACTCCTGGATTATCTCAAGAAGAACGATCTCGAGAAATACCGGAGCCTCATAGAGTCGCTCGGCCTGCGAAGGTAAGAGGCCATCCAGTGCTGTCGGCGACCGGCCCGCGCCTGACATGAGATTTAATTACGGGCATCACGTATTCAAGAGGTAGGATAATGAGTTTTGAATCAGGTATAAAAGTTGGCCGGGAGGAGATACGCTTCAACACTGGCTATCTCGCCAAACAGGCGGACGGTGCCGTGGCCGTTTCGAGCGGAGAATCGATTGTCTTCGCCACAGCGGTCGTTTCCCGAAAAGTGGTGGAGGGGCAGGATTTCTTCCCCCTTACCGTCGATTATCGGGAGAAGTTCTATTCCGCCGGGAAGATTCCGGGGGGATATATAAAACGGGAGGGAAGGCCGAGCGACAGGGAGACCCTGACGAGCCGCCTCACCGACAGGCCGCTTAGGCCCCTTTTCCCCGAGGATTTCGTAAGCGAGGTGCAGATACTGATCTCGGTTCTCTCCACCGATCAGAAGACGCAATCGGACGTGCTGGCGATCAACGCGGCATCCGCCGCTCTTTCAGTCTCGGGTATTCCGTTCAAGGGCCCTGTGGGCGCGGTACGCGTCGGCAGGATCAAGGGGGAGTTTATTGTCAACCCGACCTTTGACGAATCGGAGGCAAGCGATATCGATCTCGTGGTCGCCGGTACGAAAAAGGCCGTCACCATGATAGAGGGTTCCGCAAAAAATGTAAGCGAGGACGACATGATAAACGCCGTCGTCTTCGCTCACGAGCAAATCGTTAGGCTCTGCGAGGCGCAGGAAGACCTAAAGAAGAAGGTCGGCAAGCCCGAGATGGCCTACACCCCAAGGAAAAGGGACCTCGCCCTCCGTGATGAGGCGAGGAAGCGATATTTTCAGGATGTGGCCGGTCTCATTAAAAACACGGAAAAGAAAGACCGTGAGAATGCACTGAGGTCCTTGATCGATCGTGCATCTACTGAGCTTGAGGGCGCGTTTCCGGATTCGATCGGGCAGGTTGCGTCGATAATCGATGATTTCGATTACGAGCTTATGCGCGCCCGTATACTGGACGAGAAAAAACGCGCCGACGGCAGGGGCCCTACGGAAATCCGCCCGATAGACATCATGATCGGGGTGCTCCCCAGGGCGCACGGCTCCTCCGTGTTTACGAGGGGGCAGACGCAGAGCCTTGGCGTGGTGACGCTTGGAACAGGGCGCGACTCGCAGAGGCTTGACGCCCTGGAGGGCGAGAGCTTCCGGCGTTTCATGCTTCATTATAATTTCCCTCCATTCTCGGTCGGAGAAACCGGAAGGACGGGGGGGGTCGGCCGGCGCGAGATCGGACACGGAATGCTCGCCGAACGCGCGCTTCAATACATAATTCCCGAGGCGGAAAAATTTCCCTACACGATCAGGGTCGTCTCCGAGATATTGGAATCGAACGGCTCGTCATCCATGGCCTCGGTCTGTTCCGGATCGCTGGCCCTATTCAATGCCGGCGTCCCGGTGAAGGCGGCGGTCGCGGGCATCGCCATGGGACTGATCCTCGAGGGGGACCGTTATGCCATCCTGAGCGATATAATGGGGCTCGAAGACCATCTGGGCGACATGGACTTCAAGGTGGCCGGCACATCGGAGGGCATAACAGCGTTCCAGCTCGATATAAAGATAGAGGGGATAACCCCGGAGATCATGCGAAAGGCGCTCGAACAGGCCAGGGAGGGACGACTTCATATCCTCGGCAAGATGAATGAGGCGATTTCCACGCCGGAGAAGGAGCTCGCTCCGCACGCTCCGCGCATTATAATGATAAAGATAGACGTTGACAAGATAGGCGGTCTGATCGGTCCTGGCGGCAAGGTGGTCAAGGCGATAGTCGAGGAGACCGGCGCCGAGATCAACATCGAGGACGACGGTACGGTCACTGTCGCGGCGGTGGATAAGGATTCCATCGACAAGGCCCTCGCAAAGATAAGCGCGATTACCGAGGACGTGGAGATAGGCAGAATCTACAATGGACGCGTAAAGAAGGTAATGGAGTACGGCGCGTTCGTGGAGATCGCTCCGGGCCGGGAAGGGCTGGTGCACATCTCCAAGCTGGATTTCAACAAGGTAAACAAGGTAAGCGATATCCTCAAGGAAGGCGACGAGGTGGCGGTCAAGGTCATAGGCATTGACCGGCAGGGAAGGGTCGACCTGAGCAGGAAGGACGCCCTGAAGCGCTAAAATCGCGGTAGGCTTGTGGTCAAATACACGCTCGATAACGGAATGGTCGTCCTTCTCGATCCTATCGAGGGGGTGGCCTCGGTTTCGGCCGGATTGTGGATCAGGGCGGGCTCGCGAAACGAGCTAAGCGGCCAGATGGGCTATGCCCATTTTATCGAGCATATGCTGTTCAAGGGAACATCCGACTATTCGGCGCGCGATATCGCACGCATGATCGACAGGGTGGGGGGGCAGCATAACGCGGCGACGAACCGGGAGTACACCTGTTACTATATAAACGTGATCTCGGATTATCTTGAGCTGTCGATAAACCTCCTATCGGACATGTACTACCGCTCGCTTTTCGATCCGGACGAGATCTCCAAGGAGAAGAACGTAATCCTGGAGGAGATCAGGATGTACGAGGACACTCCGGACGAGCTGATTCACGATGTCTTTATGGAGTGCATGCTTTCCGAGCATCCGCTGGGGCATCCGATCCTGGGGACAGTCGAGAGCATAGATGGCATAGACCGCGAGAGGCTCCTTGCCTTTTTCAATGACAATTACTCGACGGACAACTGCATTTTTGCCGTTGCCGGGAATTTCGATGTGGATCGAACCAGGCGGATAATAGAGCGCGCGTTCGCCTCTCCGCTTAGTTCGTCGAACAACGCGGCCCGCGCCGAGTATACCCCAGCCAGGCGAATATTCAGACGGCACATCACGAGAGACCTGGAGCAGATACATTTCTGCCTGGGGACCGAAGGGCTCAACAGGAACGACGAGAACCGGTGGGCGCTCTTCTCGCTCAGCACGATCCTGGGGGGCAGCATGTCCTCCAGGCTCTTTCAGAACATCAGGGAGCGCGAGGGGCTCTGTTACGCCATCTACTCCTTCCATTCGGCCTACATGGACAACGGTGTATTTGGCGTTTACTGCGGGACGTCCCCCGATAATTACTCCCGCGCCCTGGGCCTCATTGTCGGGGAGTGTGAGGCCCTGCTCGAAGATGGGGTGACCGAGGAGGAACTCGGTGACGCCAAGACCTTCATGAAGGGGAATCTCGCGCTCAGCATGGAGAGCACGGAAGTACGGATGGGACACCTGGCCAAGAACGAGATGATCTATGGCAGGCATTACAACTTCGACGAAATGGTCTCGAAAATAGACGCCATCTCGATGAACGATTTTAAAAAGGTCATCGATTCCATCTTCAGGGAAAAACAGCTTACGCTGGTGTCGATAGGAAAAATCCCAGGGAACCCGGATATGGCCCCATCGACCCCCATCGTGCTCAACGGCGGCGCTCGGCACGGCGAAGGTCCCCGGTAAAAACTACTTGATATTAAATTGAGCGTGCCGGCATCATTAACGGATTTCGCCGGGGCGGGCTTATGCCGCCTGTAAAGATCCGCCTCCGGCCGGGCGATAATTATCATAGAGGAGACGTGGTATGGCAGGAAAGGGCGACGCTGTAAACAGCACGATCGGTGAAGGGTCGATATTTGAGGGGAAATTCTACATCAGCGGCTCGCTCCGGATCGACGGCAAGTTCGAAGGCGAGATCAAGACCGACGAGGAGCTGGTGGTCGGAGAAACCGGAAAGGTCAAGACGAACATAGACGCCAAATCTGTCGTGGTCGCCGGCACCGTTATAGGGAATATCAAAGCGGACGAGGAGGTCCGCCTCCTCGAAACGGGCAGGGTGCTGGGGGATATCGTGGCGCCGGCCATCAGCATTCAGCGGGGCGTGATGGCGCAGGGGCATGTAACCATTACGGCGGGGCAGCGCAAGGATGTAAAGAAGCTCATAGAGGAGTCGTTCGGCAGCGGCTCGGACAGGCAGTCCGAAAAATCGTCAAGGTAGCGGGAGACATTCGAGGCGCCTGAGGCCGGTATATCGCGATGAAGGCTTTCCGTTCGAGAACATTCAGGCTCGGCCCGTACACCATAACAACCACGATCGACAGAATCATCGTATTGAACGTGGGCGGCGGCGGGGTGCGCTCGTATATTTTTCGGAAGAACCCGTTTGTCGGAATGAGGCGCCGCACTCTTGCGGCAATATTTGTGTCGCCTATGGTCGTCGGCGCGCTTGTGTTTGCGCTTTTCTCCGTGCGTCCCATGGGTGGAGAGGATGTAAACGACGAGGAAAAAAAGAACCTGCTTCTTTTGTCCTCCAGGACCGATTTTTCGGCTCCGGCGGAGGAAAAAACCCTTCAGATACGGACACACCTGGTAAAAAACGGCGAAACGCTGGGAAAAATCGCGCGCGAATACGGCGTCTCGATGGATACCATCTGCGGGAGCAACAGGCTGACCTCGTATGACATCATTCCCACCGGTACGCTGTTGAAAATACCCAGCAGAGACGGCATTCTCCACACCATGAAGAAAGGCCAGGACATCCATGCCGTCGCCGCGTATTACCGCATACCCCTGTCCAAAATAATGGCCGAAAACCGGATCCGCAATTACGATTTTATTCCGGATGGCGTTTCTGTATTCATCCCCGACGCCAAGCCCATGGACCTCGTTCCAGGATTCATCTGGCCGACCGCCGGAAGAATGCTTACATGCGGGTACGGCTGGAGAAACGATCCGCTCACCAGCGAGCGTGATTTTCATAAGGGACTGGATATAAGGGCCAATTACGAGTGGGTAAAGGCCACCAAATATGGCAAGGTCACCTATGCCGGCTGGCTCGGAGGATACGGACTGGCCGTGCTGATCGCACATCCGGGCGGATACAAGTCCTTATATGGGCACCTGTCGCGTATAACGGTCCGCGAAGGGCAGTACGTAAAGCAGGGCCAGGTAATAGCCAGGAGCGGAAACACAGGGCGCTCCACCGGGCCCCATCTGCACTTCGAGCTTATAAGGTCGGGCGCCCACCTCAACCCGCGCGGATATTTAAAGTAAAGCCCTTTCGGTAAAAAGTTCTTGCCTCGCCTGCCGCGCCGCCCGTATCTATGACGAAGCCATCAACGTCGATCCACCGGGAGAGCGCCATGCTTCAGAACGCCAATTTTCTCTGCGAGATAGGCACCGAGGAAATACCCGCCGGCTACCTGCCGCCCGCGATAGACTACATTAAAAAGGCCTTCGGTGACCGGCTGAGGGAGGAACGCATAGCGTTTGACGCGGTGGAGGTTTATGCGACCCCGAGAAGGATAGCCATTATGGCCTCGGGCGTGGCCTCCGACCAGAGCACGGAAGAGGTGGAGCTTAAGGGCCCTTCGGTAAAGGCCGCCTATGATCCCGACGGAAAACCTACAAAAGCGCTCCTGGGTTTTCTCAAGGGGAACGGGCTGGAGGAGGCTCATCTGCTCAGAAGGGCCACGGACAAGGGGGAATACCTCTTTGCCGGAAAGACCCTCTCCTCGGAGAAGACCTCCGTCATTTTACCGGCGATACTCGGAGAGATGATCGGGGGCATCCCCTTTCCCAAAAAAATGCGCTGGAGCGACCTTAAGCTGGCCTTTCCGCGGCCCATCGCCTACTTCTGCGTTCTGTTGAACGACGAGGTGGTGCCGTTCGGAATGTCGGGCATAAGCTCGTCGGCTTCTGTCCGCGGGCATTATATCCGATCCAACCGAATGGTGGAGGTTAAGAGCATCCCCTCCTACGGGGACCTCTTGAGGGAAAACGGGGTTGTCGTTGACCACAACGAAAGGCGCGAAACCATAAGGCTGGAGCTCGAGCGCATGGCCAAGTCGCTAGGAGGCGAACTCGTAAGCGATGATGAACTGCTCGAGACCGTTACATTCCTTACAGAGAGCCCGTTTGTCCTTGCGTGCGATTTTAAACCGGAATTTCTTTCCATCCCGGACATCGTTCTCATAACCGAAATGAAGGAGCATCAGAAATATTTCGCCGTCCGCGGAAGCGGCGGGGGCCTCCTGCCCAATTTTCTGGTGATTTCGAACAACCCGCCCTCATCCTACGTAAAGGCCGGCAATGAGCGGGTAATTACGGCGCGATTCAATGATGCGCGCTTCTTTTTCGACGAGGACAGAAAATCCAGGCTCGCCGACAAGGTGGATTCGCTTAAAAATGTCCTTTTCCACAAGGAGCTGGGCAGCATTTTCGACAAGGTCGAACGCCTGCGCTTCATCTCCGCCTACCTGGCCGGGATACTCGGCATGGACTCGAGCACCGCGGCAAAGCTGGACAGGGCGGCCATTCTCTGCAAGGCCGATCTTAACAGCTCCATGGTCTTCGAATTCACCTCGCTGCAGGGCAAAATGGGGAGGATATACGCGCTCCTCGACGGCGAGGACGCCGAGGTGGCCGACGCCATCGACGACCACTACCGGCCGCGCTCGCAGGAAGACACGATGCCGCGGGGAACCGTCAGCAGGGCGCTTTCGCTCGCCGAGAAGCTGGACAATCTGCTGGGCTCGTATTCAGTGGGCAACATCCCAAAAGGATCGCAGGACCCGTACGCCCTGAGAAGACAGGCAGGCGCGATAGTCGAGATGGTGGTTGACGGCGCGATGTCGATCGATTTTCGAACGGTGTTGGAGCATTGCGCGCCCAAATACGCCAGGGGGAAGGAGCTTGTTAGGCCCATACTGGCCTTTATCGGAGGCCGGGCAAAAACGCTGTTTTCGGAACGAGGCTTCCGCTATGATGAAATAGACGCCTGTCTCTCGATCGACTATCACAATTACCTCGAACAGTACCGCCGCGCGCATAGCCTGCACGAATTCAGGGGCCGCGAGGGGTTTTCCGAAATGCTACTGTCGTTCAAGAGGATGAACAATATTGTGGCGGCCTTCCGCCAGAAGGAGCCCGATTACGCGCTTCATTTCGATCCGGCCCTGCTTCGCGAGGACGCGGAACGCGGGCTGTACGAATTCTTCGAGTCCCGCCGCGGGAAAATCCAGGACCTCATTCGCGCCGACAGCTATCGCGCCCTGTTCGGCCTTCTGATCGAAGGCAAGAAAGCGGTCGACAATTTTTTTGATGATGTAATGGTGATGTGCGACGATGTGCGGGTGCGTGACAATCGTCTCGCGCTGCTCGAGTCGATTCTCGCCCCCTTCAGGGGGCTTCTTGACTTTACCAAGATCTCCGAGTAGGAGGGCGAATGAAACTCTGCGATGGCGTGTACGCCTATATTTGGCGCGGCGTATTCGAGAACAACTGCAATATGTACTATTTCGGGGAGCCGCTCAATCTGCTGTTCGATCCGGGGCTTGCCCGCCACCTCGACCTCAGGTTCAACGACATGCGTTCGGACGGCCTGAATCCCGATGATATTACAAGCGTAATCTCGACGCATTCACATCCCGATCACTTCGAGGGGTGCGCGCATTTTATGGGCGGCCGCGCCAGGGTCGGAATGCACAGGGACGAGATCGCTTTCCTAAAGGAGGTGGGGCCTGGCTTTTTCCGGATGATGGGGATGGAGTTTCCGTCCTTCTCGTTCGACATGGAGCTCGAGGAGGGGCCCCTCTCGCTCAATGGCGTGGAACTGGAGGTTTTCCTTACGCCGGGGCACTCCCCCGGTTCGGTCTGCGTTTACTGGAAGGAAAAGAAAGTCCTCGTTTGCGGTGACCTGATCTTCAGGGAGAGTGTCGGACGGACCGATTTCCCCGGCGGGGATTCGGCGAAGCTGAAGGCCAGTATAGAACGCATGGCCGAGCTCGATATCGAATACCTGCTCCCCGGGCACATGGATTATGTAAGCGGCGCGGTTCAGGTCAAGAAGAACTTCGATGTCATACGCCGCTATATCTTCCCCATGCTGTGAGGATCGACACCGCCTCTATGGGAGTCGGGCCTGGCTGTTCTGACGGCTCCAGAAGAAGCGGAAGCGCAGCGGGATACCGGAGGATTTTCGCACCGCGTCGAGCGCCGGCAGCCACTCCGCTTCGCTTTTCATCCCCCGATCGAAGCAGTCCCTGGAGAATGCCGCGAGTTTTCCCTTTGCGGGCCCCGGGTTTTTTTTATAGGAGCGATACAGCTTTTCCTCGCTTTCCATAAAGTCGCGTTCGATCTCGTCCCTTTTTGGGGCCAGATGCGCGCTCCAGAACGGATAGCGCATGAGGGCCCTCCGGTGCAGCATTTCATGGCGCCACCAGAAGACGTCCTTGGAAAAATGTCCATTGGCCTCCCGGTCCAGAAAATCCATGGAGCCCGCGCCCAGATAGAAAGGCTTGAATATGCCGGTGCAGGTTCCGGACGAGGCAGTGGCCCAGTAGACCGGCAGGTCGCTTCGCAGGTGCGCCACCAGCGCGGAGGTGGACTGGCTGGGGCGTAGCGGCCCCAGGGACGCGTGCATGCAGACGCTTCCCATGTCGGTGGCGTGAGGCGGGATGACCCCCGAATCGCCGCCGTGGTCGCGGAGCAGCGCCATCATGCTTGCGGGCGTTATGGCGCCCCTGTGCCTCCCCAGAAGCTCCATCGTGCGCGATTGCCGGACGCGGCATTTGCTGAAATGGGTTATGAGGGTGTCCGAGAAGGCGCGCCGGAATCCGAAGGCGGCGCCTTTTTTAATGTATCCCTTTTTCAGGGCATAGTCCTCGGCGCCGGGCGAAAGCATGTCGTATTCCTCGTCGATGGTCAGGCCGTTGGAGATGCTCCTTACCCCCCGGACACGCTGAGCGGCCCAGTAGCTGCCGGCGGTCTCGAGGACCCAGGCCTCTTTTTTATCGGCGATGATGAAGGAGTTATGGTAAAAGAGCCTGCTTTTATATCCGCAATTCCCGCCCTGTCCGTAGCGGCCCAAAAGTTCGGTAATGAGAGCGAGGGCGTCGGGGGCCTTGGCCGTGCGCTCGAGGGCCAGGCGTAAAAGGTCCATGCCGGTAAGCCCGGTCCTGGCGTATGGCTCGCGCGTAAAGACGGCCTCGTTTCCTATGCACAGGCCCGAGGCGTTCGCGCCCATCTCGCAGCCCCACATCCAGGCGGGTCGGGAAATGAGGGTCTCGGCCGTGCGGGAGGCTTGAGGGATCTTTAGATATGTGCACTGCAATTCCCGGTGTCCGGGGTAAGACCCGGGGGGAATGTGCTGCAGCAGTTGGGCCTCTCCGGGCTCGCGGTCGCTGTTCTTGGCTAATATGACGCTCCCGTCGAGCGTTGCTTCTCCTGTGGCGACTACTGTATCACACATGGCGGTCCTCCTATAGAGCGATCTCCCTCTCTTCGAATGTTAGTGGACAGGCGCTGACTTTTCAACCAAATTTGGCGCGGAACCGAAAATATTCCAGACTTGCATGCCTCCAGGCGGCCAAATTAGGGTTGACGCCTATGTCGGGGCGAATTCCCATCTCGGTATTTATAGGAACGGCATCACCGGAAAATGGACGATTATCTAAAATCATCATGGCTTGTACGGATCGTTTTCAGGATCCGGACTTTTGTGCGCTTTCACCTCTCTTTCAAGAAGAGGTTCGCCCGAATGGGGACCAGTCCCTATGTATGGGGGATATGGAATGTCGAGGTTTTCGGTCCCAACATCAGCATTGGAAAAAACGTGGTGATGATAGGGGCGGAATCGGCGCGCACCAGGCTCACCACGATCAAGCTGGGCGGACACGAGGGGGCTATAGAGATCGGAGACAACGTGCTCGTAATGGCCGGGGTGCGGGTGTCCAGCGCCTCACGAATAGAGATCGGCGACGATTGCATGCTCGCCAATTACAGCTATCTGACCGACGCGGACTGGCACGGAATTCATGATCGCACGCAGATCGTCGGAAAGACTGCGCCGATCGTTTTGGAAAAGGGCGTCTGGATAGGGGATTCGGCGATAGTGTGCAAGGGGGTGCGCATCGGCCAAAACTCCATCGTGGGGGCAGGCTCGGTCGTGCGGAAGAACGTTCCGGCGAACGTGGTGGTTGCCGGCAATCCCGCGAGAATTGTCCGACGGCTCGACCCCAAAAGGGTGGTCACCATGGGTGCGCTTTATGAAAAGCTGGGAGGGCCTCCGATTTGAAGATATGCATGCTGTGCTACCGGGGGAACCCCTACAGCGGTGGGCAGGGTATCTATCTGAAATACGTGGCCGAGGAGCTTGCGAGGCAGGGGCACGAGGTGCATGCCATCGTGGGCCCCCCTTATCCGTCGAAGATGGATGGCGTGAAGGTTCACCACATCCACAACAACGAGTACTATGTCCGCAAGGGGCTTAAAATAATAAATTCGGACTCGCCGTTCGATATTCTCCGACCGCTCAATGCATACGAATACCTCAGCACCAGGCTCGGCGCCTTTTCGGAGATCAGCGCTTTCAGCTTTCGGGCCTTCCTGAAGATACGGGAGCTTTTAAGGCATATTAGCTTCGACGTAATCCATGACAATCAGTGCATTGGCTACGGCCTTCTGCTTATGCGCAGTTTCGGCATACCGGTAGTAGCGACCATCCACCATCCGCTGTCCGTGGACCTGGAGAACGCTCTGGAACGGGCCTCTTCGTTTGCGAACAGGATGAAGGGGGTGATGTTCTACCCCATCCTCATGCAGCGGCTGGTATCGAAGCGCCTGGACCATGTCATCACCGTATCCGAGGATTCCAAGCGCCGCATCAATTCGGATTTCGGCGTTCCGATGGAAAAACAGACGGTGGTGTATAACGGCCTGGACGAGTCCATTTTCAGGCCGATTCCGGGGGTAGGGAAGAAGAAGGGGAAAATGCTGTTTGTCGGCAATGTGGAGGACGGGAAGAAGGGCTTTGTCTACCTTCTCAAGGCCCTCACGATGGTGAAAAGCGACCTCAGGCTAACTGTGGTGGACGGCGGCTCGCCGCACCGAAGGCTGGCCGGAGCCCTCATTGAGCGCCTCGGGCTCGGCGGCCGAATAGAGTTTACCGGAAAGACCGACACCTCCTCCCTTGTGCGGCATTACTGCGAGTCGGAGATGGTGGTGGTACCCTCGGTGTACGAAGGCTTCGGCTTCCCCGCCGCGGAGGCGATGGCATGCGGGGTTCCGGTAATTGCGAGCGACGGCGGCGCCCTTCCGGAAGTGGTGGGGGAAGCGGGGGTTATCGTTCCCGCCCGGGACGAGCGCGCCCTGGCATGCGCGATAGACGGGCTCTACTCGGACAGGAAACTGATGAGACGCCTGGGGTCCGAGGGAAATGCAAGAGTACTGAAAGAGTTCAACTGGACCAGGGCGGTGGAGAGGATGGTTTCCGTCTTTCGGTCGCTCGCCTAATCGGTCCGGGTCATGTCGATGATTTTCGCTCCCCTGTCCAGCTTGATCTTAAGAACAGTTGCGGCATCCATGGTGATGCCGTACTGTACCTCCGAAAAGCTCACGGTGAGTCTGCCGCCGTTTTCCGGGGCGAACATCCGTACCGTCCGATAGAAAAGCCCACCTCCCTGAACGAGAGGTTTTTCGAGGTAGAATTCGGTCTTCTTCCCGCTCGACTTGGAGATAAAGAGGATCCTGTCGGGGACATCCCTATTGAAGCCTATCGTTTGAAAGTAATCTCCGTTTTCCAGGACCAGATAGCACCTGTTCGGGTCGCTTTCATCGACTAGAGCGTGCTTGATTGAAAAACCATCGAGAAGTGGTATCTGTCCGGCGGTTAAAGGGTGGACCAGCGCGAAGTCGATATCGATGGCGGCGTAATTGCGCAGTTTCATGCTGTCGGCATTGTCCACGTAAAGGGTCTTCTCCGCCGGAAAATAGAGCTTTAACGCGGCCCCGTCCTGAACCATGACTGTCAGGGGACTTTTAAAGATTATATCGAAAAAGGAGAAGCGAGCCATCCTCGGGTTTCTGTTGAACCGGGCCTCGCCGACGGAGTTGAACTTGTTCTTTCCGAACGCGCCCTCAACGGTAAATCTCGCGGAGTATGAATCTACAGCCCGGCCGTTTATCTCCTGAATGCGGGCAAGGAGAAGGCGGGAGCGTTCCGCGTCAGACGCGATCACATGTTTTTCGAGCCGGCCGGCGCCGCTTGAGCATGCCGACAAGACCACTGTGGCGAGCAGGAGGGAGAAAAGCGATACTGGTTTAAAAATATTTGTGTTCATCGCTCTTATCGATGTCCGGATTTCGCTTCGTTGAGTTTCTTTTCGACCGCGGGATCCCTTTTCATTTTAAGCGACTTGTCCCAGTACTCGATCGCCTTGTCTATCTTCCCCTCGCCCTTGTAGGTGTCGCCAATATGATCGTATACGACCGGGTCCGGGCTGTTTTCCCTGGCGAGTTCCCTTTCGGCTTCGAGAAGTTTTTTAAGGGCCAGGTCGAACCGCTTTTTGCGATAATAGGCCCAGCCCAGCGAATCGAGGTAGGCTCCGTTTGTCGGCTCGTACTCAAGCGCCTTTTTGATGAGCTCGACGGATTCGTCCAGATTAATATTGTTGTCGGCGTAGAGGTAGCCCAGGAAGTTGTAGGCCCTGGCGCTTCTTGGATTGTATTTTATGGATTTCTTCAAAGCCTCTATGGTGTCCTCCAGCCTGCTCTGTTTTTCGAGGACCGTGGCGAGATAGAAATAATAGGTATCGTTTTCCTCCTGTAGCTCTATGGCCCTCCTGAAATGCGTTTCGGCCGAGGCGAATTTGTCGCGCTGGGAATCTATAAGCCCTTTGAAAAAATGAGGCTTGGAGTTAGTCGGCTCGAGCCCGATGGCCCGGTCAAGGTATTCGGCCGAGCGCGTGAAATCGTTTTTAAGGCTGTACAGGTATCCCATGTGGATGAGTATATCCGACGAGGGCTTAAGATCGTGGCATTTGCGGTAATAGACCAGGGCGAGGGAGAGGTCGCCGCTTTCCTCGCAGGCCCGGGCAAGATAGAAATAAATCTCCGGGATGTCGTCTTTTATGGAAAGCGCGCGGAAGAAGCTGTCCTTGGCCAGATCGTACAGCCTGGATTGGAAAAGAAGCACCCCGGCGGTGAAATTCTCACTGAGCGCCGACGCCTTGTCGCCGAGCCGAAGCGCAATGCGGGCCAGGGCGATGTGCGGGGATATGTATCCCGGGTTTTTCTTGAGGATTTCCCTGAGGGCCTTTTCCGCAGGCGTGTCGTTTTTCATCAGCTCATCGTAGAGAGCCATGGCCAGGGCGCCGTCGATCATCCTGTTGTTCTTTACCCGGTTGAGATAAGAGATCGCGCGAAGGTCCCCCCTGAGATAAAGAATGCGCCCCATGACCGCGTTGATCTTCGCGTTGTCGGAAAACTTATCCAGATAGAGCATGGAATACCTGGCGGCCTCATCGAGGGCGTAGCGGTCCATGTGGATGAGCGCGAGAACGTAGACGGCCGAATAGTTGTCGGGGTTGATCTCCAGGCAGCGCTCGAAGCTCTGGATGGCGCGGTCAGTCTGATTTTTGGAGTAGTAGATGTGCCCGAGGTAGTAATGGGCGTATTCCTGGTAATAGTCCTCAACCGGCTCACTGGCGGCGAGCTCGATGATGTTTCGCATGTATACCGAGGCCCTGTCCCAGTCCTTAAGCTGCGTATAGTAAAGGTTGCCCAGAGTGTAATGTATCTGGACGAGTTCCGGGCGTTCCTCTACGAGAGCCTCGAGGGATTCGGCCGCTTTTTGGTAATTGCGAAGGTTAGCGTAAAGGTTGAATTTCAGCTCGTAAGGACGCGCTAATTTTGGATTTTTTTCGATGGAACGGTCGGCGTAGTTTACCGCCCTCTCGTAGTCGTGAATACGATAATAGCATTCGGCGAGCTGGTAATAAACCCGGTCGAGTTCGGTGCCGAAGGTCGCGGCGTCCATGAAATTCTCGATTGCCCGCGTGTAATCGCCTTCGGACTTGAAGTAAAGTCCCCTGCTGAAATACGCCCAGTCCTCATGCGGCGCGGCGGGTTTGCTGTCGCCAGGGGAAGTGCTTTGAAGGCTGGCGCAATTCAAAAGGATGAGGGCCGCCAGCGGCGCCAGGGAGAGTCTTTTCATTGCCGGGAGATCCTTGCGATCGGTTTTAATCAAAGATATGGCCTCGATGAATTCTTGTCAAATCTAAATGATCGCCTTGCCTTTGTGCTGTGTCGCCGGGGAAAAATACTGATTGAAAAAAATGACGCTCCGGTCCAGGCTTTTTTTGGGGAAGTAGCGGTGTCAAATCGTCCCCCTGGGGGCCGGGACGGCGGTGGGTATATAATGGTATTTGCGGCGGTAATGACAGATGGCGTTCATTGATCCGGCATCCTCGGCCGGACGGCTGAAGGTTCTCGTGCTCGACGATGACGGGCTGGTGCGCCGCGTGCTGGAGGACCTGCTCTCCGCCGAGCACGAGTTTCGCGCGGTTGGAAGTCTGGCCGAATTCAACACGGTGGTGGTGGGTTTTAACCCGGATGTACTGCTCCTCGATTTGGTCCTTCCAGACGGCGACGGTATGGAAATATGCAGGGAGCTTCGAAGGAACAGCCAGTTCGAAAAACTCTTCATCCTCATGCTTACGGCGTCCGACCGAAAAGAGCACATAGAACAGGGATACGCGGCGGGCGCGAACGACTACATACGAAAGCCCTTTGTCCCATTTGAGGTGAAGTCGAAGATTCTCAACTGCAAAAAAATAATCGCATACCAGAACAAACTATATTCCGCCTTTAACTACCAGCTCGAATTTTCGAAGCGCCTTTACCGCCTGAACAGGCTGATCCAGGCTAATGTAAACGTATCGGACATAGGCGAGCTCGCGCTTGAGTTCGATTCCTTCAACGAGATCGTGGACGTCGCTTCGATCGAGATGGTGCTTTTACGGGAAGGAGAGCCGGTAACGCTGATTGAAAAATCTTTCGACAGGGACCGGGGCTTTTTAAGCTACGCACGGATACGCAGCGGAATCAAGCTCTTCGACGAGAAAAACACCTCGATCACATCAATTAAGATACGCTCCGGCGGGAAGGATCTTTACTGCTGTATTGCGCCGATCACATCCAATCGGGCCGTTTCGGGCTACCTCGTTCTACAGAGGGATACGCCGTTCGACCAGGAAGAGCGCAACATGATCGCCCTGTGCACCGATTTTATGGACATAATGATCGAACGTCTAATGGCGCAGAAAGAGCTTGGCCGGCAGTACGAGATCTACCGTTCCGAGATCGCAAAGGTGCGGGCCATACAGGTCTCGTTTCTCCCGGACTTCAGCGCTATCGAGGGTTTCGATATCTCCTCCATCTTTCTTCCCGCCGTGGATATATCGGGGGATTTTTTCGACGGCTTCTTCCTCGACGACGATGTCTACCAGTTCGTGCTCTGCGACGTATCCGGCCATGGGGTGGCGTCGTCGTACATCGGAAACGAGATTCGCTCGCTTTTCCGGACATTTTCCCTTCGGAGGTTTTCGCCCTCTTTCATAATCGGAGCGGTGAACGGCATCCTGTCGCGCGACATCTCGGACCTGTACTATTTCGGCACGGTCATTGTCTGTCAGCTCAATATAAAGACCGGGGAGGTGCTTTTCTCGTCCGGGGGGCATCCGCCGGCAATTTTTTGCCGCTGCGGGGAGTCATCGTGCGCTCTGCTAAACAAGACGGGCCCGCTTGTGGGCTTTTTCGAAAAGGGCGATTTTAGCGACACGGAATTTGTCATGAAGAGCGGGGACGCCCTTTTGCTCTATACCGACGGCATTCCGGAGACGTTTTCGTCCGACGGCAGGGAACTCTTCGGTGAGGAAAGGCTGGTCGGGGTCTTCCTGGAGAATGTTGCGGTTTCCTCCCAGGAGATCACGCGCGCCATAGTAAACTCGGTGAACGAGTTCAGCGGCTATGCCGTCCAGGAGGACGATATTACGATGATCTGTATCAAAAGGCTTTAGGAGGCTTTCTCCGGAACGCGGTTAGGCGAAAGTCCTCCAGTATTTCGGCGGCCCTGTCGCGCACCTCGAGTATCGCGCCGTATCCGGTGAGGCTTGAAAAATCGGCCGCGATTTGTTTCTTGTTTTTTCCCTCAATGCGCAGCCTGTCGAAGCGTACCGGCGTTTCCCATTCGGCGCGCCTGATCGAGAGCAGATCGTCGCAGAAGTCGACAATGTCGTGCAGCAGAAAGGCCGATTCCCGGAGATAGGAGTTCTTGTCCTTTTCGGCCTCTATGCCTCCGGCCCCGGGCCTGGAGAGCACCGTGATGTGGTCCAGTATCCGCCTGGAGTGTTTGCGTCCGACGGGAGCGGCAAGACAAGCGGCCGCGTCCTCCAGCCGGTTGAGCGAGTCGATGTTCGCGGCATCGTCCAGGAGCACCCGCAATATGGGGAGGCGGCGAAGAGTGAAATCCTCGAGGGCCCCGTAAATGTGGACCATCTCGAGATCGGCGTCCGGGTGAAAATACAGGGGAGGATATTTTTTTACGCGCTCGGCGTTTCGCTCCATTATGTCTTCGACCATTTTCGAAAAAGGCCTCTTGCTTTTCCTCTTTTCGTACCTCTCCCTGGTCTTTTCGAAATTGGTAATTTCGGCAAGCGCAAACCCCTCCATGTTCATGCCCTTTTCCAGGGCCATGGAGTAGCGCTCTTCGAACGCCTCGATGTTGAACCAGGCGCGGCTGTATTTCCGGCCGTACTCCCGGTATCTGTCGCGGAGTTTTTTAATGAGAAGTTCTATCTCGCGTGTTGTCAGTGACATTTGACTCGGAGCGCCAAAAAAGTGTTTACGCCGTTCCATGAAGACGTTACTTTGCGATTATTGCAATCATTATACGGTTCCGCCGGCCGCGTACCGGCGTGCGGAACAGGGGATACAATGGGATTTACATACAGGGACGCGGGCGTAGACGTGGAGGGCGGCAACCGTTTCGTGAGCCGGATCGCGCCGCTGGTAAAGTCGACCTTTAGCGACAGGGTCATCACCGGCATCGGGGGGTTCGGCGCTCTTTTCAGCGGCTCTTTCCCCGGCATGAGCGACCCGGTGCTTGTGTCGGGAACGGACGGCGTCGGAACGAAGCTTAAACTGGCTCAGTGGATGAACAGGCACGATACGATCGGCATCGATGCGGTCGCAATGTGCGTGAACGACCTCCTCGTATCGGGCGCGGAGCCCCTGTTCTTTCTCGATTACATTGCCTGCGGTCGGCTGAACGAGGAGGTGATGGTGAGGGTCGTCTCCGGCCTCGCAGAGGGTTGTCGTATCGCCGGCTGCAGTCTTGTGGGCGGGGAGACGGCCGAGCATCCAGGCGTAATGCAAGCGGACGATTACGACATCGCCGGGTTCGCGGTGGGAGTGGTCGACAGGCCTAAGATCATAGACGGGGGGGCGATACGCCCGGGCGACGCGATCATTGGGCTTCCTTCGTCGGGGGTTCACTCGAACGGATTCTCGATGGTGCGAAAGCTCCTCTTCGAGCTGAAGGCTTACACCCCGGATTCCAGGGTGCATGGGCTCGAGGGCTCTCTCGGCGAGGTCCTGCTCGAGCCAACGCGTATCTACTGCAAGCCGGTGCTCGAGTGCATCAGAAAAGGCGCATTGATAAATGGGATGGTGCATATCACCGGCGGCGGCTTTTACGAGAACATACCGCGCATTCTGCCCGCGGACTCGGCGGCGGTGATAGAAAAAAATAGCTATACGCCCCACCCGGTGTTCGACCTCATTCAAAGGGAGGGAAGGGTTGAGGAGCGCGAGATGTTCACCACCTTCAATATGGGGATAGGGCTTATGATGTTCACCGCGAAGGACCATGCCGATGTTTTGATGGGCCTTCTGCGCGACGCGGGCGAGAACCCCGTTCTGGCAGGAACCGTGGAAAAGCGTAAAGAAGGCGCGGTCGTTCTCGTCTGAACACTAAACGCTCGATCGCGATGTGAACGTTCGGAGGGAAATGCGAAGGGCAAGAGGCATAACAGCGGACGCGCCAGGGCCCGTGCTCATGAAGGGCGCCGATCCGGTGTTCCAAATGGGGGCCACCGGCCGGGGCGTACTCCTGCTGCACGGTTTTACAGGTACTCCCAATGAGATGAAATACCTCGGGAAGCGCCTGTCCGACGAGGGCTTTTCGGTGATGATCCCGCGCCTGCCCGGGCACGGCACCACGATCGCCGAGATGACGCGCACCACGGGACGCGACTGGCTTCTGGCGGCCCGCGAAGCCTTTATCGATCTTCAGTCCTGTTGCGCGGACGTGTCCTGCGTCGGGCTTTCCATGGGAGGTATTCTTTCCCTTCTTCTGGCGCGGGAATTCCCGATTAAGCGCCTGGTCCTCCTTTCAACTCCGGCCTCACTGCCGGGATACGCCATTTACCTTGCGCCGCTTCTTTCGCCCTTCGTAAAGGTGCTTCCGAAAATCGACGAGAAGAAGGGTCTAAACAGCCTCGAGGCCCGGTCCTACCACATCTGCTACAACGAGGGCATACCGGTCCGTCAGGCCTGGCACCTTCACGGCCTCATCCGGAAGGCGTTCGCGGCGCTCCCGGCGGTATCGTCGGAAACGCTCCTCATACAGTCGCTCGGTGACGAGTATATTCCGCCCGATTCGATACACCGTATATACGAGCGCCTCGGGTCGGCCCGCAAGGAGAAGATATTTCTGGACATCAGCAATCACACCATAACCGTGGATTATGAAAAGGACTACGTGGCTGAAGAGGTAGCCCGCTTTCTGTCCTCGTGAACGCGCGCCCCCGACGGGCGGGTGTGAATTAAATTTCGGGATTAAACGCTGTCATTGGGAGCCCCGGCCTTATCGGGGCGTGGCAATCTCTTTTTATGCTAAGCTCTATGGATTAATTTCTTGCCTTTTAAGATCGCCGCGTCGCTGCGCTCCTCGCGTGACAGTATGTTCACCCAGATTTTGATTCACACCCGGCGGGCCTCCCCCGATAACAGGCAAAATACTGTTGACATACATCACGGAATTGGTGATGATCGACCTTCCATTTCATTTTTAAGCAAGGAGATATTTATGTGTAGAAGAACCTGTGTCGTGCTGCTTGCCGCACTCATGCTGATCGCGCTCGTCCCTGTTGGCGCGGATGCCAAGGCTCCCTATACCGGAAGGACCTGGGAATACGTAAACGCCACCGTACTTCTCTCCCCCAACTGGGCCTTCATGGTAATGCCGGGCCACCGCTTCGAGTTCTATCGCGGGGCGGACCCGAAATCAAGCGCGAAGGAGACCTTTCTGTGGGAACTCTTCGCCGGCCCGATCTATATTCAGAAATTCGACAGCTTCACCTTCAAGCTTCCGCTGTGGTATTACTACATGGGATTCCCGATCGATGGCAATGATAAAAAGCCGAAAGTTCCAGGTGAAGAACGCTTCTGGTCGCACAATATAGAAGTTGTCCCGATCTTCGAATTCAACCTTGACGCTCTTAAAATTACCAGCCGTACGATATTCCACAACAAGGTATATGCCCAGAACAGCGCCTACACAACCGCAAACCAGAAAAAGGGCCATTCGCTCCTGATAAGGCAGATGCTCATGCTGGAGTACGCCCTTACCCCCATGTTCTCGGCGCTTCTGGGTGACGAGATATTTGTAGGCGTAAAGGAGGACGGCGGCACGAAGGATCTCGCCGGTGGGAAATTTCGGGGAGAGCCATTCTACGAGCGCAAGGGCTTCTCCGAGAACCGGCTCCACGCGGGCTTTAACATCAAGTTCTCCCCGGAGATTTCGCTTTCGCCTCAATATGTGTATGATACGACATATCTTCCCGAGTCGGGCTACCTCCTGACCTCGCGGAACCACTATATCATGCTCACGCTCAATTACGTCCTCAAGCTTTATTAGGAAACCACTACCCGGGCGCGCACGCCGCGCCCGGGCCTTTATTCGCACTTGACATATCGTCCCGCCCTGCTTAGAAATCATACGAGGCGTCGTGCGGCCCCGAATCCGCCGCTACAGGCCGGGGTTCTTGCGGCCTCAACCCGTATGACACAGAAGAGCGATGACATAAAAAAGCTCGAGCGCAGGGCCAAGGCCATGCTTCTCGACAAGGACATCCCTCCGGCGAAGATGGACGTGGTGCGCTCGCTCCTCAACAACAGGGAGATAGCGCCCAAGGAGCGCTACGGAGCGATTATTTCCCTCATACAGACTTGTCCCGACAAGCCCCGCCCGAAGCCGCGAGTCGAGCGAGTGGAGCTAAAAGAGAGGCGCCTTGCCCGCCGCCCGTCTCCACCGGGGGAGGTTTCGGATCAGCGGCGCGCGGTGGCGCTCGAGCCCGGAAGCGCCTTTGTCAACACCCTGTACGAAAAATACAGGGGGCTTGGACTCTTTAAAAAACGTTATCTAATACACGCCCCCAACAGGCTCGGTATAGGCATACGCAAACGCCTGATTCCATCAAAACGGCTGATCGAGGTGCTCGGCGCCGTCATAGCGGCCCAGGAGGCAGTCCTTTCCAGGCTTTCGGCACTTATGCAGTCCATTCTGGAGGACCCATCCGTTGAGGAACCGATCGTATTCAATTACCTGAGGCGCTTTAGGGACTGGATGATTTCGACGCCCCTGGTGCAGTATTCGTACGAATCGATTAAATGGATGGACCGCGGGGCGTTTGAGGACGAGCTTAAGGGCTTCATCTTGCCCTTCCTCTCGTTTCTCAGGCTTCCGGCCGAAACGAGGGAGCTGGTCATACTGCAGGTGGAGAACCGGCTGCGCGAGGCGGAGGACCTTCGCAAGGAGGAGATCGCGCCAACGGACTCCGGAGCCACGCGCAACGCGAAGGAGAAGCGGAACCTGGAAAAGGAAAAGCGTGTGTACGAATACATGACGCTTCTCCGCTCCTTCCTGCCGGGATCGGCGCGCACCGATTCCGTCCTCTCGCAGACGCTAAGACAGAAATACGGACTGCAGTCCTATCCCCATCTGCTGCTTGCGCTCATGGAGGCGCTGGTGTTCCGCAGGGAGTTGGATTACCGCGATCTCGAAGGGTATTACGATGTCCGTCCGCCGGTGGTGAGCGCTGTGGAATGGGATTACAGTCTGGAGGCGGTAAGGAGGGCCGGAAAGGATCCGGAATCCCGTAAAAGGCGGAAGATCGAATCCCTTAAAAGGGCGCTCGCGCCCTATGACGAAATCCATGAGCTGCTAAACCTGACGATGGACGGGCGCAAGCTTCTGCCAAGGGCCTTCGAGGAACAGTGGCGCATGGTGGACCGCCGGCAGCGCGATTTTGAGAACATCCACGAGGAGGATTTTTTTACCTTTCTCGACGGCTGCGTTAATTACTTCAACAACTGTTTCACGCCGCTACTGGACGGATCGATAGTCCGCTTTGAGGATAAAAACAGGACCATGATTGAAGGCTCGGTTTTCGCGCATGGCGTTTTCGCCTCGGAGCTGTCAATGCTCTCGCAGATGATAGGAGAGATGCACTCCTTCAAGACAAACAACCCGACCCTCGCCCTGGGCAGGGAGGAGGTGCGCAGGATTTTTCAGGGCAGGATGCCGTCCATGCAGCACGTGGAGCGCTTCGTCGGCGCCGTGGGGAGACTTTTTTTCGAGATTGGAAGCAGAACCCACTCCATTTTTGATATGCATCGCCGTTGGCTCGCCTCCGGATTGACCGCCCAGATAGGCGATCTGCGCACTCCGCTGGACAGAGAAACCATTGCCTCGGGCGAGGACGCGCTCGCCCCTCTTCCCTTTCATGATTGCCGCATTGCCGGCTTCGAGAGCGCCAGGCCCCTTTCGAAGAGCCTTATCGGCAGATACCTGGTATCGGAATCCCCGGGAGGGGTGATGGAGCATATCGCGGCGTTCTCCTACCAGCTTGCCCACGAGTGCATTAATGATAACATTCTGGCCGAGCTGGCGCGGCGCAGGGAGCTCCTCGCCGAAATACGCGAGCTTTCGGGAAAGGGCCAGTGAGGATATACGGATTCTTTTCGACCGTTGTCCTGTCGTTCGCGCTCTTTCTCCCGGGGCTTCATGCCGCAGCGCCGCGCGTAGCGGTGGTGGCGAACAGCTATGACAACGTGGAGAAGTGGCTCGATCTCTGCCGGGTCCCATACCGTAGTATCGGGTACGCGGAGCTCGATGACCCGGCGGTCTATGGCCGTTTCGACGCGATTTTCTTTCCATCGGGCATGGAGCCGCCGCCGGAGACGAACATCAACATCCTTTCCCGCGGGACCAGCATACAGGGCGTAACGCTGAAGCAGGGGCATTACAGTCTCGACAGGAAGAAACTGGCCCGAAATCTTCGCGCCTTCATAGAAGGCGGTGGGAGCGCCTACTTCTCCGGGTTTTCCTGGGACATTCTGCACGAAGCCTGCGGCGGTTTCGATTTCTTCAATGCTTTTCCCTATATCGGAAGCGCGGGGCCCGTTGAGCTAAGTCCCCTCGGGGACCTCAGGTGCTTCGTTTCGTCGTCGGTTATTCCAGTGAATATGGCCTTTGCCGGATGGGTCGCGGCCAGGTCGATCGCCGGCGCCGACATCCTCGCCACCGCCCGCTTCGAAACCCCGAGGGGCGGCAGAGAAGGACCCATGATAGCGCGCCTGCGGAAGAAACGGGGAGAGGCCTATTTTACATCCTACTACGCCGGGGAGGCCGGAAATCAGGTGATGCGCTTCGTGGTGCTCAGGGTGGCCCATAGGAATATCCTCGACTGGTTGGAGGAAACAGCCGGCAGGTGGGACCAGTCTCCCGGTGTTACCGTCGTCGACATGCTGCTTCCGGGAGAGACGTCCCGGCGCTATGCGCTTCCCCTGGAGCGCGGCTGTAACACCGTATTCCTCGGGGGGCCGGGAGGCCACTTTCAGGCGGACGTGTACAGGGGCGAGGAGATTGTGGCGTCGCGGCAATCCTGGGAGAGGGTGACGGCGGTCGATGTGCGCGTAGGGGAGGGCGGCACCTATGGCCTACGTGTCTACCCGGCTGAGAACGGCCGGGCCATCGCCTTTGCGGTTTCGGTTAAACACGGGCCGCGGGTGTTCCCCTATTTTAAAAGGGCCATGCTGGGATTCCTTTTCGTATCGGTGATCGCCGCCCTCATCCTTATAAACAGATTTATTAACCCCAGAAAATATTCGGGCAGGGCCCGATAAAAGAGTTGCATTCATATTCCCCGCGGTTTTTTATACCTGTTCGGCCGTTCTCGAATAAATCAATACAGGCAGCGCCGTGTCGTCGAGGCGGGGAACGCCCGCTCCGGAAGACCGTCCCCGCGGGCTAAAAGGCAATTCCAGGTGATGACCTAATGGGTAGAGTAATCTCGGTTTCCAACCAGAAGGGGGGTGTGGGCAAGACAACCACCACCGTAAACCTGTCGGCCTTTCTGGCCGAAAAGGGCCGGCGCGTGCTCATCATCGACATCGATCCGCAGGCGAACGCCGGATACGGCCTTGGCATCAACGTGGAGGACGCGGACAATACTCTCTACGAGGTGCTCATAGGGCAGGTGGACATACGGCAGGCGATCTACAAGACGGGCATTGATAATCTATTCATCATCCCCTCGAACATCCACCTCTCCGGAGCCCAGATGGACCTTCTCGATATCGAGGGGCGAGAGTTCGTTTTGAAAAAGGCGATCGCCCCGATAAGGGACGACTTCGACTTCATCTTCATAGATTGCCCGCCGTCGCTCGGCGTCCTCACGCTGAACAGCCTGGTGGCGGCGGACTCGGTGATGATTCCCCTTCAGTGCGAGTATTACGCCCTGGAGGGGCTTAGCCAACTTTTAAGGATCATCTCCATGGTGCAGGAAAGCCTGAACCGCACGCTTAAAATAGAGGGAGTGGTGCTGACCATGTTCGATTCGCGCACCAATCTCTCGCAGCAGGTGGTGTCCGACGTGCGCGACTTTTTCAAGGACAGGGTATTCAAAAGCATCGTTCCGCGGAACGTGCGCCTCTCGGAGGCGCCCTCGTTCGGCAAGCCCATAGGCGTCTACGACAGGCACTGCGTGGGCAGCGAGCGTTACGAGTCCCTTGCCGAAGAGGTGTTGAACAATGGCTAAAAAGGTGCTTGGCAAGGGGCTGGGCGCGATCATCTCGAGCTCACCCACCCCCGTGGATTCCATGGAGATGGCGGTAGGCGAGGTCAGGGAAAGGATTGTGGAGCTCGACCTGGGGTCCATCCGGCCCAACCCGGACCAGCCGCGGTCTCATTTTAACGAAGAGGAGATTGAAGGCCTTGCCGAATCCATCAGGAATGTCGGGCTCATCCAACCCATTGTGGTGCGGCGCGAGGGCGAGGGCTATTACGTGGTGGCCGGAGAGCGGCGTCTGCGCGCCTCGAAGCTTGCGGGCCTGCAGAAGATTAAAAGCATCGTTATCCGCGCGAGTGAGGAGGAGAACCTTACGCTCGCGCTCATCGAGAACATTCAACGCACGGACCTCGACCCCATAGAGGAAGCCAAGGCCTACCGGATGCTGATAAGCCGTTTCCGTTTGAAGCAGCACGACGTAGCCCAGCGCGTCGGCAAGGACCGCGCCACAGTGGCCAACCTGCTGCGCTTGCTCGCGCTTCCCGAGCAGATGCAGCGCGCCCTGTCCGAGGGGCGGATCAGCGTGGGACACGCCAAGGTCCTCCTGGCGCTATCGCCGGAGCGGCAGAGCGAGCTCTTTAACGAGATCCTCGATAAGGGTTATTCGGTGCGCATGCTGGAGAGGCTGGCCGGCTCGGACGGCGCTGCGGCTACCGGAACTAAAAAGGGCGCCGCCAAAAAGGCGGGCCCAAGGGACGCCGCGCACATCCGCAAAATGGAAGAGATGCTGGTTTCGCTGCTCGGCACCAAGGTGGAGATACGGCACTCGGGGGGAAAGGGGCGTATAGAGATCAGTTATTATTCGCTGGACGACTTCGACAGGATCATCGATATATTGAAAAAGGGTCGCTCCTAAAACCGCTCCTTAGCCAGCTCAGTCGACCTCTATTTTAATTTTCTCCACCCTGTCGGTCTCGGTATCGAGGACCGAAACGGTCCGCTCGTCCTCCCGGTAGACCGAACCGGGGTTTATTATGCGCGTTTTGTTGGACACGTAGTTTTCGAAGATGTGGGTATGGCCCTTGATGATGTAATCGTAAAGGCCGGACGAGACGGCCTTTCGAAACGAGGGGATGTCGTTTCCGTGAAAAAGCAGGATGCGCTTTCCCCCGACACTGAAGTCGCAGCTTTCCTCCACGCTGTCGAAACCAAGATCGTGCGCCTTCTCGTTTATGGCCTCCGTGTCGAGATCGCAGTTGCCCAGCACGAAGCGGCTCGGCATTCCTTTGAAGAGCTCCATGATCTTGGGAGACGTGAGGTCTCCGGCATGAACCACCAGATCGACGCCGCGCGCCTTGAAGACGGTTATGGCCTTGCCGACCATCGCGACGTCGTTGTGGGTGTCGGATATTATGCCGATTTTCACGACAGCCTGGCCCCGACGGGGATGTTGTCGCTTAGCTCGATGAGGACCGGCCTGTCCTTTTTGTCCTTTTTGGCGGCCAGGAGCATTCCGTGAGATGTCCGCTTGAAGAGCACCGCAGGCTTGAGATTGGCGACCAGAAGGATCTTTTTGCCGACGAGGCTTTCGGGCGTGTAATGAGGGGCGAGGCCGGCGATTATTGTGCGCGTGTCGAGCCCGGAATCCACGCGCAGCTCGAGGAGCTTTTCCGAGCCCTCTACGGGCGCGGCCTCGAGGATCTTCGCGACACGGATATCCACACGCGCGAATTCGCTTATATCTATGAGGCCCTCGCCGGCATTCGGCCCGGCGGCATTCTTTTCGGCGGCCTTAGGCTTTTGTTCCACGACCTGTTTTTCCTTTTCCATGCGCGGATAAAGCACTCCCATCTCGCCGAGTGCGGTGTCGGGGGTAAGAGCATCGAGCGAGGAAACGGCGTCGAGCCCGCTTTCGGCCGGCAGGCCGAGCGCCGAAAGAATTACGGGGGCTGTGCGGTTAAGGATGGGCGAAAGCACTACCGCGAGCCCGGCGATGGATTCCAGCAGGTTTCTCATCACCGAGGACAGTTCGGCCGTCCTCTTCTCCCTGGCGAGGAGCCAGGGCTTGCGTTCGTCTATATAGCGGTTTAGCAGGCGCACAAATTCCCATAGCCTCTCGATCCCGGTGCTGAACTGGAAGGCGTCCACCTGCCCGGTATAGGCGGAGAGCGCCTCGGAGTATTTCGCTGAAATGGCGTCGAGCCCCGCGGTCTCCCCCGGATCGCGGGCGGGTATTTTTCCGTCGAAGAACTTTTTAACCATGTCGAAGGTTCGCTTGACGAGGTTTCCCAGGTCGTTGGCCAGGTCGTAATTGACGCGATTTATGATGGCCTCCTCGCTGAAGCGCGCGTCGGCGCCGAAGTTCATCTCGCGCAGGAAGAAGTAGCGGATCTGGTCGTTTCCAAAGCGGTCGATGAGATCGAGCGGGCGCACAACGTTGCCGAGGCTCTTGGACATTTTGGCATCCTCCATGTTCCAGTAGCCGTGTACGTTGAGGTGGAGGAAGGGTTCGATGCCGGCGGCCTTCAGCATGGTGGGCCAGAAGATTCCATGGGGCTTCACTATGTCTTTCGCTATGAGATGGTTGACGACGGGCCAGTAGCGTTTGAACCTGTCGTCTTCGGGATAGCCTATGGCGCTTATGTAGTTTATCAGAGCGTCGAACCAGACATAGGTGACAAACTTGTCGTCGAAGGGGAGCGTTATCCCCCATTTAAGCCGTGTTTTGGGGCGGGAGATGCACAGGTCCTCGAGGGTCTCTCCGTCGAGCATGGCGAGCACCTCGTTGCGATAGCGTTCCGGGCGTATAAAGTCGGGGTTGGCCTTGATGTATTCGGCAAGCCAGGCCTGGTACTTGCTCATTCTAAAAAAATAATTGCTCTCCTCTATGTACTCGAGGGGGGTGTTGTGGTCCGGGCACTTGCCGTCTACCATGTCCTTTTCAGTGAAGAAGCGCTCGCAGCCGAAACAATAGTGTCCGCCGTAGCTCGCGAAGTAGATGTCGCCTGCGTCGTACACCCTCTGGAGTACGGACTGCACCGCCGTGCGGTGCCTCTCCTCGGTAGTGCGGATGAAATCGTCGAATTCCAGCCCCATCCTCTTCCATGTGTCGCGAAAGAGGGCGCTGATGCGGTCGGCGTACTCCCTGGGCTTCGCCCCGGCCTCGGAGGCGGCCTTTACGATCTTGTCGCCGTGTTCGTCGGTGCCGGTGAGAAAGTAGGCGTCGTATCCAAGCAGCCTGTAATGGCGCTTCAGAAAGTCGGCGAGTATGGTGGTATATGCGTGACCTATATGCGGCTCCGCGTTGACGTAATAGATTGGTGTTGTGACGTAGAATCGCTTGTCCATCGCGCCCTCTTAAACCGGTTCTTTTTCAAGGTCCTCTTCCAAAGCGGCGGTGATGCGCTCCATCACCTCCTGGCTTATGTGGTAGCGGTTGCCGGAAACCTGTATATCCTCGCGTTTTACGGTAACGACGTGGTCGGCGCAACGAAGTCGAACGGTCTCCTTGAGAGGATCGGTGAATTCGACCGTGTAGTCCTTCGGCCCGATCCTGATGGTGGCGCCGTGCCTCGGCATGAGCTCGTTCATTTCCTTGTAGACATTGTATTCGTATCCCAGGCAGCAGAGGAGTCTTCCGCACATGCCGGAGATTTTAAGCGAATTGAGATTGAGGTTCTGCTCCTTGGCCATCTTGATGGATACCGGGTCGAATTCCTCCTTGAGGTTGACGCAGCAGAGCTCCTTGCCGCATGGGCCGAATCCCCCGATTATCCTGGCCTCATCGCGCACGCCGATTTGTCGCATCTCTATTCGGGTGCGAAAGACGGTGGCGAGATCGCGCACCAGCTCCCTGAAGTCGATTCTATTTTCGGCAACGAAGTAGAAGATGATCTTCGTGCGGTCGAACAGGCACTTCACGGAGACCAGCTTCATGTCGAGTTTCTTCTCCCGCGCCTTTTCGCGGCAGACGGCAAAGGCCTTCTTCTCCACGGCCTCGATCTCGGGGAGCGCGTCGAGATCTCCAACGGTCACTTTTCGTAGAAGCCTGCCCCTGGCCTCGGAATTTTTGCTTTTAAGATGGGCCGGGCACTTGAAGACGCGGCCCATGTCCACGCCGTGTTCGGTCTCCACGATACACAGGGCATTGCGTTTGACGAAAAGACCGTTGGTGCTGACATAGTATATCTGATGGCTGTTGCGGAGTTTTACGCCTGTATAGTCCATGGTGCGTTTCCTTGTTTTATATGGAGGCTCCGGACCCGGCACCCTGCCGGTCTCCGGGGTGGAGGGAATACAGCATCCCCTTCAGTCCGATTTTGAGATTCAGATTGTGCGACAGTCCTTTTTTCAAGGCAAGTAGTATTTTGACCAGCCCGAAAAGCGTATCCTTTCGCACGACGGCAATGTCAGAGAATTCGGCCGGTACGGCCCCGCCGGTTTCTAGAAGCAGCAGGTTCCATCGGTAAAAATTTATTAAAGCGTCGAGGAGCGCCTCGGAGCCGGCAGATTTGGTGGCCTTTTCGAGCGGCGGATTGAAGGTGTCACCGTCGCGCAGGTAGCGCGCCGTCTCGCGGCAAAGCGCGAGCACCTCCATGCGGCGTCGTTCGTCGGCGAAAGAGAGCGCCATGGAAAAGGACCCCCCGGAGAACGGGGCCGCGAGCGCCGAGGTCTCGGGACTGACGCCCCTGGCCGCGAGGAAGGCGGTGACCTCTTTGTCGTCCGGTGCGTGGAATTTAAGCACCAGGCAGCGCGAAAGGATGGTGGGCAGAATACGGGAGCTATTCGAGGCCAGCAGGATAATGCGCGCCGAAGCGGGGGGTTCCTCGATGGTTTTTAATAGCGCGTTCTGGCCCTCTTCAAAGATGCGGTCCACTCCGTCCACCACTACCGCGGTAAGGCCGCTGACCGAACGCCGCGATAGGCGCTCGATCAAGCGGCGTACGGTTCCCTCCTCGCGTTTGGTTTCGTCGCCGATTGGGATGATGCCGCGTTCGTTGGGAGACAGTTCAATGAAGTCGGGGTGCGTTCCGGCCTCTATGGTGGAGCATGATGGGCAGGCGAAGCACGGCCTTTCGAGGCCCGAGCAGAGCAGGGAGGCGAGAAAGCGCCGCGCGATAAGCCGCTTGCCAATTCCCTCCATGCCGGCGAAGAGCATGGTCTGCGGTACGCGGCCTCGCTCGACCAGCCCGTCGAGCAGGGCGATCTGTCGTTCGTGTCCCAGTATCCCTGTGGTATTCATGTCCTCATGCGCGTATGGGAGGGCGGTTTTGACAAGCAAAATATGGCAGGGCGGGGCCGGGTGCGCCGGTGTTCGCTCATTTTGATTTTTTGGATCAGGGCGAATTACAGGCGCATCATGTTAGCGGCGGCCTGCCCAATTCATTTATTCTTGACTGATGGATTAAGGGATGCGATAATTCTTATCATCGTATTATTGCGAGGTGCCGAAATGAAAAAAATAGTCCCTCTCTTGCTCTCGCTCTTTGTCCTTCCCTGTCTTTTAAAAGCGGAACAGACCATTTTTCTGGTCGGAAATATGGAGGCGACGGCGACGCTCTCCGATCCCTCGGACGACGATGACGCCCGTTTTCAGCGCAGCGGCATGTACTCGGTGAGAAAAATGGCCGATGGAGATCCGGCCACCTGCTGGGCCGTGGGCAAGGGGGGCATTGGCGAAAAGATATATGTTCTCGTGAAACCCGGAGCGAAGTCGATTAAAATCATAAACGGCCTGGCGAAGAACAAAAATCTCCACCTGGCGAATAACCGCGTAAGGAGCTTCAAGGTTACGGCCTATGCGGGATTTACCTCGATGAAACACATCACCGAGATCGGTGAGGAATATGTCGTATGGCCCTTTGCGCCGACAGCTAAACTCGTTTTAAAAGACACCATGAACGAGCAGAGCTTACGGTTTCCGTTCAACTGGAAGGAGCTCGAAAAGCTCGGGAGGAAAGCGGCCGATGAGTCGGAAAGCTGGGCCAGGGCCGAGGAGCCACTGGAGGGTTTGATGGAATCCATACGAGTTGCCTATATACTAAGCCTGGAGATTTCCGAACTCTACAGGGGGACGAAATACAATGACACCTGTATCTCGGAGCTCTCGATTAAGTAGACCGCTTTTCGCGGGAATTTTTATACTTTGCCTCGCGTGTTCCGATTCCAGTTACGAAGCTCTAAAGATTAAATATCCGCCGGAGTCGTTCGATGCCCTTTTTGCCGCGGTGAAGCTTTCGCTGGTGGAGGCCATGGAAACGGGTGTGGAAGGCGGCTTCAGAGAGATCGAATACGGAGAGGACGACACAGGCGTTTTCGTAAGGCTTTTAAAGGGAGGACGGGAGAGGGGCTGTATCGGATTCATCAGAGGGGTCTCGTCCCCGGAGGAGGCCGTAAAGGCGGCTGCCGTAAACGCCGCGTTTTTCGACAAACGCCACAAAAGGCTCGGCCCGGAGGAGCTTCCATCCCTCGAGATAGAAATAACCGTTATCGACAGGCTCTTGAGAATACGAAACCATCTCGATTTTACGCCGGGCATTCACACGATCTACATCAAACACCTGAACATGAAGGCCGTGATGCAGGGCCAGATAATTCAAGAGAGAGGATATTCGAAAGAGGAATTTCTGCGCGCGATCTGCAGAAAGGGGGGCATCCCCGAAACACAATACAGGGAGAAGGACGCAGAAATTTACAGGGCCAATACCGTATTTATGAGACGAAGGTTTGCGGACATCAATACTGGAAGGTGAAAAAATAGCTCGTTATGTCCAGGGCCGCTTCCGGCTCGAATTTTGCCGAATCGGTATGGCAGAAGAAATGAGTGTTTGCGACATTCATCCTTTCGCAAAGCTCGAACATTACCATGAGGCCGCCGTTGTTGTCGGATACGGCACTCTTTCCCTTTCCCATCGAGGCGAGCGCTTTGTGCGATCTTCGGTCGTTTTTGGCGGTCATAGCTGCGTCGCCCCTGTGGGAAAAGTCCACCGAAAGCAGAAGGAAGGCTTTTTGGTCTGCCTTAAAAATGCGATGCAGAGAGTCCGTCAGCTTCATGATGAGCGGCACATGCCTTTGCTTTTCATCCAGCAGGATGGGCACGATATCGGCTTTGGGAAAATATTTGTTTACAAAGGGCAGGAGGGCTTCGATGCCGTGCTCGTTTCCAAAGGCGACGTCGTCCGTTTGGATTTCGAGCTCCCTTAAAATTATTCCGACGAGGTCGACGTTGGTTCGCGTCGTTTTGCCGGCTGTCTTCCAGCTACGGCAGGTCAATGAAACAGGCAGGGCGCCAAGCCTCCCATGATTTGGGCTTATGATGACGAAGGTCCGCACCTCCCTTAGCTCGGCGAGGTTTTGAAACCATCTATCGATCACATGGCGGCACAGAAGGTGGTGGCTTGTGGTCCCACTGAAAGGCCTGATGCGCGATGCCGGCTTAAAGTCCACGCCGGCCGGCAGCGGCGCCGATGAGCTGAGCTCCATTAGTTGCTTTTCGGAGACTACCGTCGTGTTCGATATGCAGTCGGCCACGTCCCCGCGCCCGCATGAGCCGACGAGGGAGAGCATGAGAACGGAGCATTTGAAAATCCGCAGGCCCATTTGTCAGGGCAGGATTTTTTTCGCCCAGCCGGGCCCGAGCCTGTCGGTTTCCGGTTTTTTAGAATAAACCATCCTCTTCCACTCTTCGTTGTTCAGGCGGTCGGACATGGGCCGGGTAAATTCATAATAGCTGAAAATATAGCCGGTCGCTATCCTCTTTCCGCCCTGTCCGTCGTTAAGCGCGATGTGCATCCTGTATGGAATGCCCGTTCCCACCTCGAGCACCAGCCCGTTCTCCGAATCGGTGTACACATCGGCGATGAGGGCCATCTTGAGCTCCTCGGTGTCGGCGACGTTGCCGTCGATGGGGACGACGATATTCGACAGCCTATAGGGAATTGAATAGATGAACTCGTTCTGGCTATCGCTTACCCTTTTGTCCGCCGCCTCCAATTCCGCAATAACGACGGCGTCGTCGATGAGTTCGGAGAATTCCCTGAACTTAGTTGCGTATTCTTCGGTCATAAGGCCCAGGTCGGCGAGATACCCGGCTCCGCTTCTGGATATATATCGAATCCAATAAAGTGCGCCTAAGTTCGGTTCTATGTACCCTATGGGCCTTTTAGGTTTTTCGACGCTGAATGTCTTGCAGGGGCCGGGGCCTGCCTTTTCTCCATAGCTCTGCTTTACGTAGAGTATGGTATCGTGGCGTAGCTCCGCCCATGCGGCGTGCGCAGTAAGCAGGGATTTGGTGTTCCAGGCGTCGCCGTCCGTAAAATAAAACGGCAGGCTCGAATCGAAACGGGAGATCTCTCCGATTATTTTTAGATAGCTGTTGTAGAAGGTCCTTTTCCAGTCGAGCTCGGAGTATCCATTGACGGTTCTGCCGAGCTCTCTGTAAGCGGCCTCGTATCCGGGATAGCGCTTCTTTTCTTCGCCGAGCAGCCTGTCCGCAGGCCTGCTTCCCAAGGCGCCCATAACGTCGAGCCCTTTTACCATATTTCTACCGCCAAGTCTGGGGCTGGAAAGCGCGTTATGAATAAACGAATCGAGCGTAAACCTCTGGCCGAGGAACCGGAAGCCCGCCGGGGCCTCCGGGCTGTTGGCCGAAAGCACACCGCTCTGCATAAGCGTGTTTCCCGAAATCGCCGGCGGCTTTAGCTCGGCGTTTGCCCTGATTATAAAGGTCTGAATGTTCTTTTTATCATCGACCCATTTTTCGAAGTTGGCGAAATCCACGCCTCTAAATATGGAGAGGTATTGGTCGAGAGTATAATCGTCCGACTCGCCCACCATGTATCCGATGGGAAGGGAAAGCGCCCGCCACGAGGCGAGGATGTCGGGGTTGTCTCTGGCGATTTTTGTAAGAAGTAAGGCCGAGCGGGTAAGCCTTATTGAATTCTCCAGCATGGCCCTGTCAGGGTGTTTGCTGACGCAGTAGAAGTGCAGCCTTCCGAACCACACCATACCCTTAAAGTAGCTTTTTAAGTCGTCATTTTTTGTATAGTGCCCTCTCGCTTTGAACTGGGAGTAGTCTTCCCTGTACCCAAAGATGGGTGAGGTGTTAAACCCGGCAGCGGCATTTATAAGGGCTATTTCGGCCGATACATCGGCAGGGTATGACGAGCGCGGGGCGAGCTTCAGGTTGAGGAGCTCCCCTGCCACCAGGAAGTACTTCTTCATCTTCTCGATGGCTTCGGTGTAGGCGCGGTGCTTTTTGGCGTCATTATTTTCCAGGTCGGCTATTCTGCCGTAGTAGGCCTTAGTAAGCGTTTTAAGTATGGGTAAAAGCCTCCTGGTCTCGGTATCCTGGAGCATGCGGTCGAAAAGCAGATGAAGGGAGTGGACCAGAAGGTCCGTGCTAATAAAGCTCGTCGCGGTCCTGTCGTTATGCATCATGCTGTACAGGGCCAGCATGTCGTCCGGCCGGTTGCTTTCGTATCCTAACATTAAAAACGGCTCATATTCGGAGTATGCCACCTTTTCCAGCGCGATCCTGTTCTTTATAAGGGAGGCCTGGGAGTTTTTTGCTAGATTCATGCGGCCGTTAAAATTTACAAAGGAGGGGGCCTTTTGCGGTTTGGTGTAATAATAGCCGAGCTTGACGTACTTTTCGGTCTCGTTGTCCTTGTGTTTTACGCAGAGCTCGTCGTTTACCACGGCGGCCTGAGTATATGAGGATTCGAATACATCGTAATCCTCGCCTAACACGAGAAAGGATCCGAACACGAAGCCTTTTTTGCCTTCGAATGAGGTCTCGTACCAATAGTTTTTTTCGTCTTTGAAATCGAAAATCCCGTCGCAGTATCCGTCCTCGTCCCTGTAGCCCTTGTTTTTGATTTCTCGCAAAAGAGGGAGCACGGCTCCAAGAGGAAGATCCGCTATTGTTTCCCTGGCTTCCATGGTGCGGTAAAGTTTGACGCCCCTTTTCCCAACTACGGCGAGCTTTTGCCCGCCCAGGGCTTTGTAGTCGAGGGACTTGAAGATGAGTTTATCCTTTTTGTATTTGGAATCGATCGTATATACGGCCTTCTTGATCCTGGCATCCGATGGACCGGCTTGGGGGTGAGACAGCTTATCGATTATGGAGACGATGTTAAGCCTTTCCCCTTCCACGTTCCCGTACAGCTCGTTATAGGCGGACTGTATCGCCCCCTGTGATGAAGCGTTCGTTCCTGTGCAGCCGCTCGTTATTATCGATACGAGTACAGCCAGCGTAAGAATGGAGGTTTTTTTGATCATGGCTTGCCTCTTCGAGCATGCGGGTAAAGGAAGTTTTTGTGAACGATAGGATGAGGCGACTCACGTGAAAACTCAAGCAGAATTTGGAACCCCCTTTGCTCTGCTTTGCTTTTTCCGCATGCTAAAGCCATTTGGCTTGACATGGTTTCAAAATGAAACTATTATGGAACCATATCTTGCCTGAGGAGGCGCTAAAAATGCGGGCCATAACACTGAAGGGCATTCCTGACGATCTATACGAACGCCTGAAAAAACGGGCGAAGGACGAACGCCGAAGCATAAACAGCGAGATCCTGATCTGTGTCGAACGCGCTCTGGACGAAGCGGACATAAGTGCCGGTTCCCTCCGTGAGGTAGCGGCCGAGTACAGGGCAAAGACGCGGCGTTTTCCATTAAACGATTCGATTATCGATCGCGGCAAAAACGAGGGGCGTCGGTGATTGTCGTCGACACAAATATAATATCGTATTATTTCCTGACTGGAGAACGGACAGCGAGCGTCGAAGCCGTGTTCGAGAGGGACCGGCACTGGATCGCTCCGGTCCTCTGGAAAAGCGAGTTTCGAAGCGTACTCGGCCTGTATGTGAGGAAGCGAATCCTGACGATCCGGGACGCCGTCACTCTCGCCGGGCATGTGGAGTCGTTTATGAAGAGAGGCGAATACTCGGTATCGACTGAAAGCGTACTGAGCCTCGCATCGAAAAGCGGGTGTTCCTCTTATGGCTGCGAATTCGTCGCGCTCGCTCTCGGCATGAATGCTCCTCTGGTGACTACGGATAAAAAAATCCTAAGGGCTTTCCCGGGGATTGCTATCACACCGGAAGCCTTTTACGCCTGAATGCTTTCAGAAACTATTTCGGTTTGTGGCCGATGACGCGTCTACTATCCGGCGGGCTGCACCGCAGGCAACTCGAATACGAATTCGGCCCATTTGCCCTCTTCGGAATTTGCCCGTATCCTGCCTCCATGGGCCTGAAGCGCTTTCCATGAGAGGTAGAGGCCTATCCCCGACCCCTTTCTTCCAATAAGCTCGGGAGTCTGGAGGCGCGAGAATTTTTTAAAGAGGTTTTTCTTTTCGGTCTCGGGGAAGCCCGGCCCCTCGTTCCACACCGAAATTTGAGCGGCGTTTTCCGAGCTGCGGGCGTGAATGCGGATGCGCCCCTTTACATTGCCATATTTCACCGCATTGCCAATCAGGTTGACCGCGACTATTCTTATCAGCTCGTGGTCGAACTCTGCGGGAAGGGTTTCGGCCTCATAATCCTTTTCGAGGGTCACCGCGTTGGCCTGCATCTGTGGCGCGATGATGTCTATGGCGGGTTCAATTACGTCGGCGATGAGGTCGCCCGGTTTTTTATCGATTTGCACGGTGCCGCTTTCGAAGCGCGATAGATTGAGGTATTCATTGGCGAGGCCGACGAGGTAGTCGGCCTTTTTCAGGATTCGCTCCAGCATGTCACGGTGCTTAGGTTCCATGGGCCCGAAATAGCCGTCTGCGAGCGAGCGGCCAAGCTGGATGATGGAAGAAAGAGGGCTCTTAAGCTCGTGAGTGACGAAACCGAGCATCTCCATGTACGCGCCCATGGCCGCTGCAAGCTCCTCTATGCGGTATGCCTTTTCGACCGCCTGGGAAAGACGCTCGGCTATGGCCTTGTGAAGCGCGATCTCGTGGTCTCCGTAGGCGTTCGGCTCGCGGGAGCTGCGGAAGAGGAGGCCCACCCTGCGCCCGTCCACCTCGAGAGGGCAGGTCATGCTGGAACGGACGCCTTCTTTCACGAGAAGGCCAGTGGATTCGCTTTCGGGGTGACTCTCTGAATATTTTAATAAATCGTTGATGATGCGGGGCGTACCCGATTCGAAGATGGGCGAAAGCGAGCTTCCCCGGATATCGGCGGCGTAACCGTGGTCCAGGCTCAAAGGCTCGTAGGAGGCCCTTACGTAATAAAGCGAAAGGCGGCCGCCATCTTCCTCGATGAAGCCGATGCCTATGCGGTCGCAGGGCATGATGTTCCGGGTTTCGTCGAACAGGAAATCGATGATGGCGGTGAGATTTTCCCCGGAGGCAATGCGTCTGTTTACGTGTTCGAGGGCCTCGGCCTCCGGGATGGAGAAGCCCTCTTTGTCCGGTTGGCCGCTTGTATATGACAACGGGCCTTTTGCTTCTCCTTTCATCGATCAATACCTTACCTGGTTCCGCCCGCCGTTCTTGGCCTCGTAGAGACGGATGTCGGCGAACGAGAGGAGCTTCTCGTAGTTCTCCCGGCTCATGTCGTCGGTGACGCCTAAGCTGATGGTGACGGCAAGGCCCCGGGCGATCGATGACCAGTCATGGTTTTCGACAGCCCGGCGGATTCGTTCGCACACCATTACGGCCTCTTCGAGGTCGGTTTCGGGGAGTATGAGCACGAACTCCTCGCCTCCGTATCGGGCGATAATATCGAATGATCGAATATTCTGGCGGAAAAGGCTCGCGATGACCCGCAGCACCTCGTCGCCCACCTGATGGGAAAAGGTGTCGTTTATTACCTTGAAGTGGTCGATGTCCGCCATGGCGACGCTGAGCTTGAGCTTATATCGCTTCGCTCGGGCGAATTCCTGCGAAAGCAGGAGTTCCAGGTGGCGCCTGTTGAAGAGGCCGGTGAGGAAGTCCTCCTTGGACTGCCGGGCGAGTATCTCTTTCTGGCTGTCTATGATCCTGTTGTTGATGAAGTCGCGTATATACTGCGTGTAGAATATGCGGGAGAGCACCCAGGCTATCGCGGCGATGGAGCCTATGTTCAGGCAGTAGCCCTTGAAGCGATGGGGGTCGGTCCCCAGATAATTCAGGGCGTAGAGCAGCGCCGCGCAGGGCGCAAGCAGCACCGCCAGGGCCATCCTGGCTCCCATGAGATAGGCGGAGGCGACAGCGAACATCCCGACGATAAAGGCGGTGATGTCCTTGTGTATAAACTGGTCGGCTATGGACACCGCGGAGCAATACGCAAGGATGAATACCGCGAAGGATGCCGCCAGCGCGCGGTGCCCAAACGAGATATCGTCCGGGCTGTTAATTCTTAGAAAACGGGTGACAAGCAGAAAGAGTAGCATCCCCACGATCGTGATGAGGTGCAGGTAGCAGAGATAGCGATAACCGGGCATTACGCTCCAGAAGGCCCTTTCCCAGTTGTAGTAGTCTATGTAGAGAAACGGGAGGTGCACGACGATAATCATCATCGCGAAAATCTTTTCACGATTGATGTTGGTGAATGTGACGCCCCTGGGGAGCGTCTCGCCGTATTCCGCGGGGATCCGGCCCCAATCGACACGCCTAATGTTATCCAACACTCTTTTTATCATCGCTGGACGCGCCTTTTCTGTGTATGAGGCGCGGTGGCCGGATGTTCCGATATTCGTATTGTTTTTTAAAGGATTTTTTATCGGGGAAATCGCTTTTTTTCGGGCCTTAAGCGGCCGGGAGGCGCGCCCTGAGGTTTTTTAATTTGACTTGCCATTCCATTGTGATAACGCATAAAGGGGTTAGAAATATATGGCTGAAATAACACGAACATCGGCGCAGAGCAGCCTGAGCCGTTACCGGCTGAGGGACGAGCACCTTGTCTCCGACGGAAGGGTAAAGGACGAGATTGCCGCCGCGTTCGCGGATAACCGGTGCTTTTTCTTTTCAGTGGACGCCTCCCTTGTCGCCAGGATTCGATCGGGGGATCCTATCGCCCTTTACCGGGAGGAGCTGCTCGCCATGAAAAACGCCGTTTTCGACGCGGCGGCGGGCGGCGATGGCACCGCGAAGAACCTTTTTCTAAGCGACACCCGCCTCTCCTCGCGTCTGGTCTCCGCGTTGATGTTCGTACACATGGCGCTGGCGGAGGATATAAGACTGGCTTCGCTTACTGGACGGCGTTTCGTCATCGTCCGCGAGAGGCCCGGGGTGCCCACCATTTTTCATGTCTCGAACGAGACCACCGTCATATCGCATGTGGGGCTGGGGCCTATATGGGAGGAAATCCCGTCGCTGTACCTGGGGATGAACATCTTCGATACTCTCGCCTACGAATCGAAGCGCGGCGAGCGCGTTTTTTTCGACGCCTTTGTAAAGCTCCTCCTCATAGAGGCGCGCGCCATCGAAACTGGATACTCGCACGTGGAGATATTCCCGGTTGAATACTCACACGCGCTTAACGCGCTCGTTGATGAGGTTATCCGCGTATCGACCATAGCGGCCCTGGAATTCAAGGAGGCCGCGCCGAAGAGGGCGCCAAGGCCCTTTAGGGTCTCGGACCGCCGGAGGCTGGTCGGGCTTCTGGACGAGCGCCTGCCCGGGAATGAGATGAATTTTAACGCCGAGGCCAACCTGAAAGCGATCTCCGCGATCGAGCGCCTTGCGCGCGCCTATAAACAGTCCGGCGATGAGGAATCCCTGCGTGAAACGCTTCGCCTGCTCGTGGCGGCCTCCGGGCACGACATCCACGAGGTGCGCGACAGGGCGAACATACTCCTGGAAAGGATATTCGCCCCCAAGGAATTCGACGCTCCACTGGCGACGGCCTTTGCGACGCTTACGGCGGGCTCATCGCACCGTTTCGAGTTCGAACTCCCCGCGCGCGGCGCCGCCTACTTTGTCCGCCTGTACCGGCACGCGGAGTCGGGGCGCGTCACCACGCAGCGCGACATCGACTCGTGGGACATCGAACTGGAATACGACGCCTCCTCCGGTCGGTTTACGGCGTCCTTTATCTTCGAGGACTACGGACACTTCGATTACGTCGTCTTTCGGAAAAAAAAGAAAAGCGAATGGGTGCACCATCCGGGAGCCAGCGGGCGCATCAACGTCATTCCCGACGTGCGAGGCGAGATCATTCTGGAGATCTTCCCCGATATCCACGGGCATACCCGTATCTACTGGATGGACGGCGGCGGGCACCCGGGCCTGGTATACAACGAACACGGGGAGGTAATACGGCTCGGCCGTTTCTCGGACATCACGGCGCATCTGGACGATCTGATCGGACGCTACCGCATAACGGCCCTGTACCTCCTGGGCGTCCAGAGGCGGGGCTCGAACCGCGAGGACTGGGCGCCGGAGGCTTCGTCGCCCTCTCCGTTCTCCCCGATGAGCCTTGTGGAAATCGAGCCGTCGCTGGGCGGCGAGGCGGAATTCCGCGAGCTGGTCTCCGAGGCGCACCGGCGCGGAGTCAAGGTGATCGTGGACGTGGTTCCGCACCTCAATCGACGGAGCCTCGAGGTGCCCGATGACTGCGTGGTGCAGTGCTACGACGAGGGCGGCAACCTCGTTGTCCGCGCATCCACCGACGGTCGTTACGGAAGCTGGAACGACGGCAAGCTTTTCAACTACCGGAAGTTCGAGGTGTGGGAATGGCTCGAGCGCTCCATAACGACGCTCATCGAGCGCTTCGACATCGACGGCATACGTTTCGACTCGGCTCACGCGGTCCCCATAATGATGAAGAAGAACAATTATCCGTCGGTGTACGGGGTGCCGCGAAGCGCGGAGGAGGGCCTGGAGGGCGGCATTGTCGTGAACGACCGCGAGGACGGGCATTTTATTACCACTGGATATTACGACTCGGCCTGCCGCGACCTTATCGCCATTCCCCTGCATTATTATCTCATGGTCGCGGTGGAGAGGACGCTTCGCCGGCTCGGGCGTGACTTTTTCATCAATATCGCGGAATGCTACTGGGGACACGAGCGCTTTCTTACGCGTGTCGGAATCATACCCTACAATTCCGCGCTCTTCAAGATCTGCGAGAACATCATCCACGGCACAACCGATGTGCGTGAGATCTACCACATCTATGACAATTATTTTCCGTCGGTGATGCCGAAGGGTACGGAACTGTTGGGCATCCTGGGAAACCACGACGAGCGGCGCGCGCTCAACACCTTCGGGCACAGGGGGCTTCGCGCGGCCGTGGGCGTGACCACATTCATGAACAACATCGTCATGGATTACGAGGGCAGCGCCGAGGGGGAGGGATGGAAGGTATTCCTGGACAACATCTTCGTCAACTGGAACAGCTTCGAGTACGCGGCGCACCGCAGCGTGGAGCGCTTCTATGGAGAATGGTACGAATTCCACAGGCGGGAAAAGGGCCGGGGATACTTAGTCTGGGCGAACAATACCAGCGTCGTGGCGTCGGTCAAATTCACCGATACGGCCATCTGGATCGGGGTGTTCAATTTCGCCGAATCCAATCAGGCCGCCTCCATACAGTTCGACAATCCGGTGCTGCCGCTGGACGATGACTCGCTTTACCGCGTCGTGGACCCGGTATATTCGCCGATTACCGGCCATTTCGCCCACTTCACGGGGCGCGAGCTAAAGGCCTCGCGTATCGACACCGTGGTTTCGTTCACGGACCGGGTGAAGCTTCTCAGGCTCGAGGAGGTCGCCGATATCGACGGCCGGTACCGGGATTTCCTTAAGGATTCGTTTTTCCGGATGTGCTCCATCTCGAACGTCGAGCATTTTGCTTCCAACTTCGCCTTTCGGGAGATTACGGCCGCGTGTTCGTCCTTCGACGCCTTTCAGTCCTATGTCTTGGGCCATCTGGTTTCCATGCTATGGGAGGGCAACCGATACCACCTCGAGCTGGGGCTGAAAAGGGCGGTTTTTCATGCCGTTCGCACCGGCGCCCTCGATGCCCGCCGCGCCCTGTCCTTTTTCGGCAGAATGAGCTCCTCGCCCGACGAGCGCGTCCGCCTGCTCGGCGAGGCCCTGGAGTCGCATAACCGGCCGGATTCGATGGTATTCATGTCGGCGGAGGCCGATCCCTTCTCCAAGAGCGGAGGACTGGCAAACGTGGTATACGAGCTTCCCAGGGAGCTCGCCGCGCTCGGTGAAACGGTTTACGTAATAACGGGACTGTGGCGCAATGGGGACGAAAAGGCCGTATCCAAGATGCGGCTGGCCATGGAGAAGCATTCTGTTCGCTATACCGGTAAAAACGTCCGGTTCAAGATAATGAACGCCGAATACGAGGTGGGGGTGCACAGCGGGACGGTCGACGGGGTGACATTCTACCTGCTGGACCACCACGAATTTTTCGACGGCCTGTACTGGGGGGTGACCTCCGAGGAGAAACTCCGCCGCCGCGTGGCTTTCGCCCGGGCCTGCGCCGAGGTGATAGCGACATTCGGCCTGCGGCCGCTTTTCACCTTTACCAACGACGCCTATACCGGGCTTTTCAACGGGATCGTGCGTAGCGATCACGTATATGCGTCCAACCCGAATTTCGCCCGGACAACATTTCTTCATGTCATTCATAACGGAGGCTGGCAGTATTTCGATTCATACCACAGGCACGAACGGGGCTTCGACCTGTTCCAGCTTTTCAATCTTCCCTCGTGGAGGGCCGTGGACTTTGCCGATCCGGTGCACCACGAGCGGCTTAACTGCATGGCCACCGGGATTCGTTTCGCGGACCGGGTGATTACCGTAAGCCCCAGCTACGCGCGCCAGATCGAGTACGCCTGTGACGGCCTGGAGCGCATCCTGTCCAATGTAATAGGCATAAGTAACGCCGTCGGGAGGGATTTTACCGAAAGGCTGTCGGACTCGTTCCGGCATTCCGGCTTCGTCGAGCGGCAGTATCCGCGCCTGCTGGAGGCCTTCGAGGAGAACGGCGCGCTCAAGGAAAAGGTGGCCTCGCGCTGGCCAGAGATGATGGAGGGCGCGGAGGCGGTGGAGGGGATTCCCGGGGAGGCGCGGCGGTTTGCGGCGATTCGCGCGAGGAACAAGATGATGCTCCAGCTCGAGCGCGGACTCTATGTCGATCCGGACGTGGTGCTCTTCTCGATGATACACCGCATAACCGAGCAGAAGGGCTTCCAGTTGGTCCTGGACGCTTCCAGGGGCCTTTTCGCCGCCCTGGGGTACCAGGCGGTCATGGGGGGCTCGGTGTCGTCGGGGGACAGAAGGGGGGAGGAGATAGCCCACGGGATGTATATGCTCTCGCGCTATTATCCCGGCAATGTCAGCGTTTCGTTCGGCTTTCAGGACATCGCCGTTCCGCTTTTTTCTTCCGATATCTTCTGCATGCCCTCGATGAGCGAGCCTGGCGGCATTTCGCAGCTGGAGGCGTTCGCCGCAGGCTGCCTGGTGGTGGCAAGGGCCACGGGGGGGCTTCGGGACACGGTCTTTCCCGTGCGCATGAAGGATGGAATGCTGGAGGGAAACGGCTTTCTATTTACCGACTTCAATGCCACGGCATTCTATGACGCCATGGAGCGCGCCCATCAATTCGTCCGCTCAAGCGACGACGTGGCCGCCCATATGGCGGGACAAAACGCCAGATCCTCCATTTACCACTGGGACCGTCCGGCGCGGCGCTATATCGGTGAGGTTTACGCGATCAAGGAAATGATATGTGCAGTAGAATAAAAAAACGGGATACTTAATATCCCGTTTGTCATGAAAAGCCTTCTCGATTATGCCTGTCGGCGGACGGGAAGACCGTTGAGTGTAAAATGATCTGTTCAATTTATCGGTACGAACCGATGAAGACTTTAAAAAAAACCGGCGCGCGGCCCATAAAAACGCGCCGCTTGTCCATTCGGTATCTGCTCCCGGCCCTGGCTGCAGCATGGGCCTGTGCCTCGTCTCCCGGCGGGCCGGGGGTCTCCGTGGGCAAGGTGCTGAAAGGAATAACCGGAGAGCCGGTGGTCCCCCGCGAGGCCAACAGGATTCTGGTGCGGGAATTTATGGGTTCCGCAGGCGCTCTGGACGCGAGGACAAAGCTCGTAATACGTGTACGCGAGCTTATTGCGGCGGACGGGCGGCTTGCGATAGTCGGCCCCGGCTCCGAGGCGGACCTCATCCTTGAGGGGGCCGTTAGGGGTCTCGAGACAAGGCCGTTAAAATACAACGAGATGGGCCTCGTGGTATGGAAGCGTACAAGGATTACGGCCTCACTGCGCCTGTATGACCGGAACAGGGAAAGGGAGATCTTCTTCGAGCGGGAGATTCAGGCCTTTGAGGAGTTCTCCGACATCGAGCCGCCGGTGGTGTCCGAGTCGATGGCGCTTGACAGGACGGTCGAGGCGCTGGCAAAACGCATAGCCAGCCAGGCCATCCGGGGGAGCTATAAAGAACTCCTTACGCCGGTGGAGAAGGGCAGAAAATGACAATGGACAGAAAACGCCTGCCGGTAGCCAGGGACCTCTACGCCGAGCTTGCGAAAAAGAGTCCGGCCCGCGTTTACCTTTTTCTCGGCGAGGACGAGGGCGAGAAGGACAAGGCTGTCCGGAGAATCGCGGACATCGTGCTGAAGGGAGACGGAGCGGAGCATGCGCTGGGCCGCTTCCACTGCGAGACGGGCGAGTTGATGCAGGCCGCGGATTTCGCCCTCTCCCGTTCCATGTTTTCAAACGCGCGCGTTTGTGTTATGCTGAATATAGATTCCGCGCTGGCTTCCGCCTCCGGCGCGGCGCTTCTGGGCGAGGTGTTGGAGTCGCTGCCGGATTCCACAACCCTGGTGATGACCTCACGGGCCAACAGGCCGCCCGCGGGGCTCCAGGCCGTTTCCGGGATGGGGGTGTTCCAGTTCTGGCCGCCCTTTGAAAAGGATCTTTCGGGGTACATCGTGCGCACGCTCAAGGCGGAGGGAATAAGCATCGACGCGGGGGCGGCGCGCTCCCTTGTGGACCTGCTCGGAAGGAACGTACGGGCGGTGGACGGCGCACTGGAAAAGCTGCGCAACTCTGGGCTCGACAGGCTGACGGAGGAAACGGCGCTGTCGCTCATTGGCGGGGAGAAGGAGGGCTCGGTCTTCGAGTTCGTGGACGCGCTGTTTTGCGGGGACAGGTCCTCGTTCGCCAGGCTTAAAAATTTGATTGAAAACAACTGCCCCGAGCTTTTAATCTTGAACCAGATTTCACGTCGGGCGGACTCCATCGAACGCTTCCACATGGCGGTTCGTAGCGGAGAAACGGAGGAGGAAGCGCTTCGGAAGGCATCGGTTCCCCCGCGCTCGGGCGAAGCGTTCGTTGAGATGGCGCGCCTCAACCCCATCACAAAGATAAAACGGATTTATCCGCTAATCGGCGCGGCCGATAGAGCCCTTAAAAGCCACAGGGTTTCGAAGAGCGTAGCGGCGAGCCCCCTGTTCGATCTGTCGTACGGGATGTTCGCGATCGATTCCCCTATAATGGCGTAATAAACGGACAGTGGGTGCGATGGACTTTCTGGAAACAATAGATGCCAACAGAAACCGGTTCAGGCGCTATAACGACATCAAATTCCAGCGCTTCCAGCAACTGATACCCAATAACACGATAAAGCGGGCCATTAATACCATTCCCTTCCTGCTCGGCGTAAATGACAAACGCCTGCCAGGGTTTGTGGAGGGCGAGGTGCCGGACGGGGTATGGCGGTACGTCATTGACGACGAAACCCGGCGCTATATTAAGGGGCGCTTCCCCACGGCGAAGACCGACATCGTTAGGAGCAACCCCTTCGTGGAAATGCTTGCGGTAATGGGGAGCGTGGGCACCGTGGCGTACAACAAGAAATCCGACTTCGATTACTGGGTCTGCGTGAACAGGCGGTCGGTAACGGCCGGCCAGTTCGACAATTTCAAGAAAAAGGTGGACGGCATCCAACGCTGGGTTTCCAAAGAGATAGAGCTTCCGGTGCACATGTTCATCAACGACATCGAAAGCGTAAAGCAGAACATATTCGCGGAGGACGACGAGGAGGCCTTCGGTACGACGGTGGGAGCGGTCCTAAAGGACGAGTTCTTCCGCAGTTCAATTATCGTCGCGGGCAAAACACCCTTCTGGTGGGTGGTCCCACGGTTTACCCGCGACGAGGAATATGACGAGCTGTACGCGAGGCTCCCCGGCGGCTTGAGGGAGGAATTCGTGGACCTGGGGAACCTCTACGAGATCTCACGTGAGGACTTCCTCGGCGCGGCCCTGTTCCAGATCATCAAGTCCCTCGGAAACCCCTTCAAATCGATAATCAAGATAGGCGTACTCGAGAAGTATATCTTCGGCAAGGGAGACTCTCCGCTCCTGAGCCAGAAGATCAAGGTCAGCATGCTAAGGGAAAACCTGGACAACTCGATTGTCGACTCCTACCTGCTGATGTTCAACGAGGTGTTCGAATACTACAGCGCGGCGCTGGATGACAGGGAGCTTGTCGACATACTAAAGCGCAACCTTTACCTGAAGGTCGATCCGCAGATCTCCAGGTACGTCGGAATTAAGGACAAGAAGAACATCCCCTACAAGGTGGCGGTCATGTCGCGGTACGTAAAAAACTGGGGATGGGACCTCAACCAGATCCGCGATCTGGACAACTTCGAGGAATGGGACTTCAACAAGGTGATGGCCTTCTGGGACGCCGTGAAGCGCTTTATGCTGCTGAGCTACCAGAAAATCGCCACACAGCTGCCGTCCCTAAAGCTCGAGAAAAAGATCTCGGAGACGGACTTCATGCTGCTAAGCAGGAAGATCAAGACCCATTTTGCCCGCGAACAGGACAAGATAGACAACTTCATCACCTTCAAGGACACCCCCTCGGAGGCCATCCTGTATATTGAGCCGGTGAGCCAGGGCATTCACGAGGTGGAGTGGAGGCTTTTCAAGCGCAACAAGAGCGAAAAGGACACGTTTATCTCGACAACGCTCAGGGTGGAGAAGAGCCTGCTGCGCCTGCTCATGTGGATGGCCGTAAACGGGGTTTACGACCCGGTCTTCTCGCGTATAAACATCCAGTCCGGATACACCAGGGTTAACCCGACGGCGGTAACCGAATTGCTTAACCAGGTCACCTCACTCTTCGCCGGAGACGGCATTCGAATAAGGAACCAGTATTTTCTTGAACCGGCATTCGGGCTGGTGAACGCGGTGATTCTGAATTTTAACAGAGAGAACGCCGAGGCCATCCAGACCGTACACCATCTCTACTATACGAGCTGGGGCGAGTCCTATATCAAGGAGTACGCATCCGAGGAGGATATTGCGCGCGTACTCGGTCTGGTCATCCGGGATGGCTTCCACCAGAGGAGGCCCTTCGACGCATATTGCGTGGTGCACTCGCCGGAGCCGTTTAAAAAACTCTATAAGCGCATAAGCACAATCTTCAAGGAGGCCTACCAGTTTATAATCGAAGGGGCCGACGGGACGGATATGCGCTTCGTCGCAAGGCTGAAGGACAGGTTTGTGCTTATCTCCCGTGAACGGAACGGCGTGACGGCCTTCATCTATCCGGGACTGGTAAAGCTGCTTGCCGCGCTCACCCTGAAAACCGGCGTCGCGGTGCGGTGCCGATTCCATGGCGAAGAGGGCGTGCTGGCGGCCCTGGAGACGGTGTACCAGCTTTTTCGGCCCTCCGGAATAACCGTCGTTTACGAGGAGAAGGAAGAGCACCTCGTGATCTACGTCATTAACGAGAGGGGCGATTTATTTACGTATATAAAAAGCAGGGGACTGAGGGATGCCGCCCTCGCGGCGATGTTCGATTTCTGCCGCAATCTGGAGAAAAGGCTGTCGCGCGAACCGGACCAGACCATGGCGCCGGGCCAGACCCGGTTCTTCCACCTGAGGGTGGACAGAATGGGGAAGCTCAGCGTCCTGGAAGACACCAAGAGCGTAGAGGAGATGTATCTGACGGCCTACAAAAACTCCCACGCGCTCGCGGCCACTGTGGCGCGGCACATGGGTGAGGAGCCGTTCTACGATATCCATTTTCCTGACAATGTATCTTCCGGTTACATGACCATGAGGGAGCTTTACAGCGTCGGAGAAAAGACGCGGGCGCTCCGGGTGGAGGGCTACGGGACCACCACGCTCCTTCGGGATGTTATATGCGCCGATCTTAGGCCGGAGGAGGCCGCCGCCGGAAGCGGTCCGTACTTTCTTGAAAAGTACCGGGTCGAGCTGCTGATAGAGGGCAAGAAATAGCAGCCGGGGCAGGTCAGTATTCCCCGCCGGGGAAGTTGTCCTTGAAAAATTTGACCTTGCGCTTTTCCTTTTCGGAGTCACTCCTGGCAAGAGTCCCCTTCTCAAGCGCGATATCGAGGAGCTTGATCGATTCGTCAGATGTCTTTTCGTCCTCGTCATCGTCCGGGCGTAAAAGCTCGCGTATCGGCACGTCCTCCGATACCTTCTGGATGCTCTCTATCTTTCTGTCGATGAGGTCCTGGGTCATGAGCGGAATGTCGTCGGCGTCGATCTCGTCGGCGGCCTCACGCTTTCTCGCCGCCCTGGGCCTGGATTTGACCGCCGCCCCCTTTTTTCTGGCAGGGGCGGGCCTGTCGGGCTCCGTTTCCTCCGCCTTTTTCCCCTCTATCTCCTCGATCATATAATCGGGCGGATTGTCGATCCTGAGCTCGAGAAGCTTTATCCGCTCTCCGAGGAGGATGTTGATCTGCTTCTCGATGGAGAGGTATATCGGAGTGGTGAACGATTTGTTCCGCTGTAGCGATTTTTCCATCTTTCGAAGATCTTTTATATCGCTGTCAATGAGTTCGATTTTTTTCAGGACATGGACAACTTTCATGATTCCGCTCCCTGTGTTGTATGTATCCGTCCGTGACGGCCGGTCCGTCGGGCTCCGGCCCCGTCTGTAGTAGGATATCCATGCGCGCGCTAAAGTCAATTATCTTATTTCCGCGCACGGATAAAATTAGAATATGATCGTCCGGTCCTTCTCGACGGAGAATTCGGCGCGGCAGTGGGGGCATTGATAGGTCCCGCTCCTGCGCACGCGGACCAGCCCTCCGCATTCGGCGCATTCGACCACCAGCGCCTGATCGAAGCCGGCTTCGGTGGGGCCCGCCAGGCCGTTCGACGTGTCTCCGGTGATTCGGTACTCCGGAGGTTTCGGACTTTCCTCCTCCTTACGGTCCGGGCGAGTCGCGGGAGCGGCCGGGGAGGGCATGCCGGCCCTGCGCCCGGCGATAAGGCCTTCCGCCTCCTCGAGCGTGCTTGCGATGTCGAGTATGCGGTCGAACCCGATGAGCCGGAATATGGAGAGCGTTTCGCCGGGCAGGTTGCATATCGTCAGGGCGCCGCCTTCGGTAGCGAGGGTGCGGTGTATATGGAGCACCATGCCGATCCCGGCGGAACTGATGTGCTCGATGCCGGCTGCGTCGAGTATTATAAACGCGCCCTTTTCCCTTGCCAGCCCCTCGATGGCGCTACCCAGCGCGGGGGCGGTCGCCGAGTCGAGCGGTCCGCGCGGCGCGACCATCACCGCGCCGCCCGATTCCAGATCCCTGTGCTCGATCAATAGCATGGCTACCTCTCACTTGATGATCGGGATGGCGTCCCTTATCGCGGCGGCCTGACGCGCGGCGCCGGAGAATTGCAATCCGGATTCCGCGACCGAATGCGCGCTTGCGGTGGACGCCCCCGCGCGCCCGGCGCTATAGCGGGCAAGCAGCGCGACGAGCAGCGAAATGATGGCCGATGCGGCAAGCAGGAGCGCAAGGAGGGTGCGGGTTATGGAGGCGGTTCCTGTTATGATGGAGTAGAGCACATCCTTGGAAATTATGAAATTGATCGTGCCTATCGGCTTTTTCTTGAAATATACGGCGCGTGTGGCGAGCCAACCGGTGCCGCCTATGCCGGGATACAAAAACCTCTTGATGAACTCTCGCTGCGGCCGGTTAAACGGGACCGATCGGGAGACGATGTTGTATTCGAGAAAATAAACGCCCTTCCCTTCTCCGGACAGTGGAAGGAATATCTGGTCCCGGTTGTAGGTGAATTCGTCCGCAGCGATGTTTCCAGCTACGGCCCGCTCGCCCTCGGGGCTGGAATGGGCCTTGATGGAGCCGTCGGAAAGGACGAAGAAGGCGACCAGCCCGTTTGTGCCCCCTATCTTCTCCCGGAAAAGCAGTCGGAGTCTGTCGTAGTTGTTTCTGGCGTAGCTGAATTCGGCAACGCCGGTAATCGCTTCGATGAGCTCGGCGGAGTGTCTTCGGGTGGATTCGACGGCGGTCCGGATGGATGTGGCGCAGGTAAAATAAAAATAGCAAGCGGACGCGGCGATCGACAGCGTTACCAGCAACAGAAGCGTGACGAATAGGAAACCCCAGGGGAAGGGGCGCTTTATTTCGTTCTTTCGCATTCTCGGATATCTTCGTGGCGGGATCTCTCCCGCATTGTAGAATTGACGCCCTTAGGGACGCGGGCCCTGATATATTAGACTTGTTGCATAACTGGAAAGGAAAGCCCCCTTTCCCCCGCCTACAGCGGGGGAAAGAGCGATCATTCCGGGTTTGGCAACAACTCTATTATTATTCTCGGAAGAATGGGCCGCTTTGTTCAGCACTGTTTTTTCGTTGCGAAGCGATGGTTTGTTGCCCCAGAATGCCTGCCGGGGCAGGCTTTTAACGGTATTCGCCCCGAGGCGCGGGCGGACCTCGGGGCGGAATGGGCCGACAGGAGGGATATGCTTCCGGAGACACATGCGGAGAGGGACGAGCTCCTGGAGGAGTGGGACTGGGAAACGGCCAGGCCGACCGGCAGGATGGTGGCGCGCGGAAGGGCCCACCGCGAAGGAGTGGCGCACGAGGGCGTGCACCTGTGGATTGTGCGCGCGGGGTCCGGAACGACAGAGGCGCTGTTCCAGCAACGGGCGCGGCACAAGGAACAGTATCCCGACTGCCTGGATATAACGGTGGGGGGACACGTGCTCTACGGGCAGGTCGAAGGCAAGATCCAAAAGGAATCGTCGGAGGAGATAGGCGTTTCGCCTCCCGACGAATCGCTTTCCGACCTTGGGTATTACCGTTATGAGGAACGCACGCAGGGACTCTTTCACCGTGAATTTCAGCGCGTGTATCTTCTGCGCGACGAGCGCCCGCTTTCGGCCTACCGGTTCGCCGACGGGGAGGTAACCGGTATTTACGCGGTTCCGCTAAAAAACCTCAAAAGGCTTTTAAGGGAGGACTTCTCCTTCGGAATCGAAGGCTTCGACGGGCGCGCCAGCGTGCGTCGCGTGGTCGGAAGGCCCGATTTTCACCCGCTTCTCTTTGTCCCCTCGATGGCTCCATACATGGAGGTTTTGTTGCGGGCCATGGATGAGCTTGTGGCCTTAGGGCGGGTTTCGGTGGGGATGCCCTCCCCCGGGGGCTGACATGCGGGAGATATCTTACGAGGAGGCGCTTGCCCTTTCCGCCCCCGTGTTCGTAGATGTGCGGGCGCCTGCGGAATATCGCGCGGACCATATCCCCGGATCGATCAATATGCCGATTTTCGATGACGGCGAACGCGCGCTCGTGGGGACCCTGTACAGGACGCACGGCGAAGAGGCCGCAATTTTAAAGGGGGCCGAGATAGCCGGAAGCAGGCTTTCGGGCATGATCGAGGAGATCTCACGCATAAAAGAGAGGGATGTGGTCATAGCCTGTTTTCGGGGAGGGATGCGTTCGAGTGCTCTTGTGTCATTGCTCGACTCGCTCGGGCTGAGGGTGTACAAGCTGAAGGGGGGGTACAGGGAATACAGGCGATCTGTCCGAGAGCGAATAGACAGGCTCGACTTGGCGCCCGATCTCTTCGTTCTGCACGGGCTGACCGGCGCCGGGAAAACCCGGATCCTCCGGAAGATCGACAATTCCATAGACCTCGAGGCCATGGCCGGGCATCGCAGCTCCCTGTTCGGGGCCCTTGGGCTCTCGCCCACCACGCAGAAGATGTTCGAAAGCCTTCTCGTGGAGAGGGTGGACGCCGTCCGCGGCCTTAATTATGTTCTCATCGAGGGGGAATCGCGGAAAATAGGGGACATTCATCTTCCAACGCGCCTCATGGAGCGCATGGCGCACGCCCCATGTATTCTGGTGCGCGCCTCGATCGAGCGGCGCGTCCGGAACATTCTCGACGAATATCCGCGAGACACGGACCCAGAGCTCATTAGGGGGATCCTGCGATCGCTCGAAAAGCGCACGGGCATTCGTATGGCCCGGGAGCTCGTGCGGCTCTACGAGAGCGGCCGGCTCGAGGAATTCGCCCGGCTCCTTCTGGAGGGATACTACGATCCGCTTTACTCATACAGCCTGAAGCGCATGAGTTTTATCGCGGAGATCGAGAACGAGGAGACGAACGAGGCCGTACACCGGGTTCTCGAACTTGTCTCAAAGGAAAAAAAATATTAAATTATTACTTTACACCACGTGGATTCCGGGTGTATAAGATGGGGGTTAAGGCGGAGGCATCGCAAGCCCTCGAAAACGAGCGTTACGCCGTATATGCATGACGACGTGCGGGCGTACGCAGCGTCCCCCGGCCCGGGTGGAACAAAAATCTCTATAAGGAGCGTACGGGTATGAAAAAATACGCGGTTCTTGGCGTGGCGCTGATGTTCATGATGACCGCCTGCGGCGGCACACAGTACAGGGACGCCAAAGAGGACAAGGGTTCGCGCGAGTGGGGCCCCAAGGAGATCAAAATGACCGTGAACACCATGGTCGGCTCCATGTACACATTCCTCAAGGATGAATACAAGAAACCCGCTTTCATCGAGGTGAGAAATTTCCGCAACAAGACCTCCGAGCATATCGATACGAAAATGATCACCGATGAAATATCGACCAATCTGATCAAGAAGCGCATCAGGTTCATCGACCAGTCGCTGACCGCCGACGCCATGGCGGAGATGGAGCGCGGAATGACCGGAATGATAGATCCGGACGCGGCCATCCCGGTCGGAATGCTTAAATCGCCCAACTTCTATATGACGGGTGATATACGCGACAACGTACGAACCGTTGGCGGAAAATCGCTCCAGTACCTGGTGGTCACCATGCAGCTCATAGATCTGAGGACAAACGTCGTAGAGTGGCAGGACAGGCAGGAATTCTTAAAGGCGAGCGCAAAAACGAAGATATCGTTCTAATCACTATCGGGGGGAGGTCATGAAAATCAGGATAGGTGCGGCCGCTTTAGCGACCCTTCTCGCGTTTTCCTTTGGATGCGCCGGCAGTTATGTCCAGGTGATGAAGGATTCGGAGAAGATGTTCTACTACGGCCAATACAAGGAAGCGGCGCGCAAGCTCCTTCCCGCGGTAAATAAATCGGGCAAGGACCAGCTTCTGTTCATGATGGAGGCGGGCCTGATGCTTCATGCCGCAGGCGATTACCCGAACAGCAACAAGGTCCTTCTCGAGGCGGGAAAGCTCGCGGAGCGGATCGCGCTTAGCGTCAGCAAGGAGGCCGCCTCGCTGTTCCTGAACGAGACAGTAACCAATTATCGCGGTGAGGATTTCGAGCGCGTGCTGATACACATGTATCTGGGGATAAACTTCCTTATGCTCAAGGACGCTGACTCGGCCAGGGTGGAGTTCAAGAAGGTGAACGACCTGCTGCGCGACATCAACGTTACCAGCGGGAAGGCCTACAAGCAAAACCTCATGGCCAAATACCTTACCGCAATCGCCTTCGAGATCAGCGCCGACAGGGACAACGACTTCAACGATCGCGAGTTCGCGTATATCGAATACAAGCAGATATACGAACTCGATCCGAGGCTTGCAATGGTTTATCGCGATCTGCAGCGGCTTTCCAGCAGGCTGAAGGACGCCGAGGATTACAATAAATGGATAGGAAGGTTCGGAAAGCAGGACAACATACCGGCCGATGCCGGCGAGCTGGTCATGATATTCCAGGCGGGGCAGGGCGCCATTAAGCTTTCGCGGGGCCCGCTCCTCTCCGACAAGGCAATGGAGTCCGGTATACGGGTGTCGTTGAACGGCATACCGATGAAGGAGGGGGTAACCATAGCCGGGGTCCTCGTGGCGCTGCGTGTGGCCGAAAACCCGATACCCAAATTCCAGAAGCGTTCGAATAAAATCGATCATGTGGTGGTCAATGTCGATGGTGTGGATATGGCGAGAACCGTAATGCTGGAGGATATTGAGTCAACGGCGGTAAAAAACCTGGAGGACGATTACGCCCGTCTGTATATGAAGGTCGCGGCCGGCATTGCTGTCAAGGCCGCCACGGCTGTCGCGGCGGGCATAATGGCCAAGAAACTGGCCGAACAGTCCAAGCAGGCCGGCGGTTATGCCGGGCTTATAGGAACGCTGGTCGGCGCGGGCGTCGGGGCGGGGCTCGTAACGCAGATAAAGCCCGATCTGAGGTGCTGGCATACATTACCGGCCAATCTGCAGCTCGCGCGGCTGTTTCTGCGGCCCGGAAACCACAAAGTGGTTGTGAAATTCAGGGACGCGGCGGGAAACCAGGTGAGCCCGCCCGTGGAAAGCACGATACAGATCACAAAGGGCGAAAGAACATTCTATAACTATCGGACGCTCTTCTAAATCCGAAAAGCAACCGTTATAAAAAACCCGCGGATTCGATCCGCGGGTTTTTTCGATAAAGGCCAAGGAGGAAAAACCCCGGAGCGGAAGGAAAGGGCGTAAAACCATAATGCGCGCCTCATCCCACTGACTGCCATTAACCGGTAACCGGCCGGGGTGGATTGTTGGCGCAGGCGGTAGGAACGGGAATTGTGGAGATCGGCCGAATGGCGAAAAAAAGATAATTAATGGTTTACATTGTGAATGGCCCCCGCCGGTATATCCATGTAGAGGTCCGAGGGACCGGAAAACGCCGCCATATCCGGCACATGGCTGATGAACGAGCGTGATACATATCCCGGGAAGGATGCGGGGACTGCCCTCTCCGCCGACACTTCCTTCGAAGTCTTCGATTCCCTGAATCACCCGGTCTGCGTGATCGGGCTCGACGGCGACATCATTTACGCCAACGGCCGTTTTTCCAGTTTTTTCGACGACGCCGGCGGCTCGATGAGCATAGACCTCTCCCATCCTTTTTCGCCCGAATACCGCAAGAGCATTGCACTCGCGTACACCAGGGCGATAAGGGGGGCGGACCGCAGATGTTTCGCGGTTATGCGGACGCCCGATGACCGGCGGATCGCCATGGAGATCCATCTTTTCCCCATGTTTCGCGCGGAGAGCGTCGTTTCGATACTCGCTTTTCTAAAGCCGGTTTCCGACGACCGTATCGTCGCGTTCGGAAGAAACGCCGCGATAATGACGAGCGACGACGAGCCGATGGCGAATTCCGGCATATTCGATTTCGCCCCTTTCCCGATAGTACGCTTCGATCGCAAGGGCTCCATAGTCGGCGGAAGCGCGTCGGTTGAGGCCTTTTTCGGGCATTCCCTTGCCGACCTACAGACGAACAGGAACCTGCTCTTTCGCTCGGTGGCCCTGTACGATTTCGAGCGGCTGCGAAAGGCGGTCTCGGACGTCTTTGACGGCCGCGCAGCTTTCAGGCGGCTCGGGGAGATACGGGTGCTCTCGAAATCCAGGGAAGAGAAATGGGCCAACGCCATCATCTATCCCCTGATGATAAACAGGGAAATCTTCGCTGTAGAGACGATTCTTGAGGATATCACCAGGATCAAGTCCCTCGAGTCGAGAATGAGCATGATGAACAGGGTGCAGATCATCGGCGACCTGACCAAGGGGCTTCTTCACTCCTTCAACAATATCATCAATATAATTCTCAGCCGAACCCAGCTTCTGCTCCAGGTGACGGAGAAGGACACCGTGCTGGAGGGGCTTAAGGTTATAGAAAAGACTGCCGGCCAGGGGGTTCGGCAGGTTCGCCGAATCCAGGACTTCATGGACGAGGGAGACTCCCTGCGGGAGAACGAATCCGAGGATCTCATCGACATTATAGAGGACGCCATCGAGTTCGCTAATATACATTTCAAGGTGGAGATCAAGGAGAGGCGGCGGCATATAAAGGTCGAGCGCCGGTATTTCTGTCTGGTAAATGTGAAGACCGACACGCGCCTGCTCAGGGAGATCCTGATCTCGATGATATTCAAGGCCGCGTCGCATCTGCGCCGCGGCGGCACAATTAACGTGATGCTGAAGGACGAGGAGACTCCCGCGCTTACGGTGATGGTAAAAAAGGAGGGGAGCGAGCCGGAGCCCGTGCGCGAAGCCGAGCGCGAATCGCTGGGGACGATCATCTTCTCCGCCATCGACATAAGGCGGGTCGTTGAACGGCTCAATATAAAGATCATAGAGGAGGAATCGGCGACGTCCTATTCCATAAGGGCCGTTCTCCCCTCCGCCATGGTCGCCGGCAAGGGTAGAAAAGAGGCCGAGCCGGCTGAATATCGGGTGCGCGACAGGGATATCATAATTGTAGAGGACGAGAAGGCTCTCAAGGAGATATTGTTCGAGCTCTTCGATTCCATGGGCAACCGGGTCAGCGTTTTCGAGAGCGGCGAGGAGGCCCTCGCCGAGTTCAGAAAGGGAAAGGCCAACATGGTGATAAGCGATTACGGCACGAAGGGTATAACCGGGATAGAGCTTCTCACGCGGGTGAAGGAGCTGGACGAAAACGCGGTGACAGTCCTTCTGTCGGGCTGGATGATAAAGGACCTAAAGGCCTATCGGAATGTCGTCGACCTGTATCTACCCAAGCCCTTCAAGCTCGATGTGCTGATAAAGGAGATTTCCAAAGTGCTTAAAAACGGCGCGAAATAATAGCGTACCGCTATTTGGCAAGCATCCGCCGGGGGCGACTGTCTTAACTGATTATCTCGTCGCGCGTTTTGAGCATCCCCAACTCCCCGCTTTTTAAATCAACGAGCCTTTTCTCATCCCCCCGAGCCATGTCATCGATGATACTGACCAGGTGCCGCGCTGTAAGCACCCTGGGGAGCGCCACGTAGTCGGCGCCCTCGGCGTACATCTTCAGGGCCCGGGAGGGGCTTTCGGCGGTGACGATGATTTTGGCGTGCGGGCACATGCCGCGAATCCCGCGTATCATTCGCAGGTTGTCCGTGCCCACAAGGATGGTGTCCGGTATGGTGGAAACCACCACCTTGGCGTCGTGTATGCCCGCGAAATGAAGGGTGTCCATGTGGCCGATGTCCCCGTAGATGGCCTTGATGCCGAGAGACTGGAGACGGCCGTGGACCTCCGGATTGAAATCGATTACCACCAGTTTGTCGCGCAATCCGGAGGCGTTTCCTTCGTCGAGGTCCATGATCTCGCGCACCAGCGAGCTCGCCGTGCGATGAAATCCGAGGATCGCGATCTCCTTCCCGACTGTTACCGTATCTTCGTCTTTCGAGAGGGGGAGGTCCTTGAACCCGATCATCTTGAGCGACGGATTGAGAAACTTCTGAATGGAGTCGCTGTAATTTATCATATAAGTCGAGACGACCGAGGTTATTACGAAGATAAAAATGACGATGGACAGGATGTCGGGGCCAATGTGCCCGGACGAAAAACCCAGGGCGGCGATGACCAGTGCGAACTCGCTGATCTGTGAAAGATTGATTGAGGTGAGCATGCTCACCCGGTTGCCGTTTTTCAGAAAATAGAGCACCGGGAAAATGGCCAGGAAGCGCGATGCGATGAGGAAGAGAGAGGCGATCCCCGCCATGGCGAGCAGCGACGGTTCGCCCAGGGGATTGGGGATCTGCATGCCGAGAGCGACGAAGAAGAGGGTGACGAAGAAGTCGCGGATGTTCACGACCTTGGCGATGACATCGAGGTTGTAGGGGAAGGTCGATATGGCGACGCCCGCGATGAGCGCGCCCATCTCCAGGGAAAGCCCCATGCCATCCGCGGCGCCGCACACCAGAAAACACCAGCCGAGAGAGGAGACGAGCACAAGTTCCGGAATCTTCGCTATCGAACGGAAAACGAGGGGCAGGATGTATTTGCTTACCGCCAGGCTTGCTGCGACCAGAAGGCCTCCCTTGGCGAATGAGAGAAGTATCGCGAGTATTTCGGGGTTGGCGAGGTTCGGCTGTATCCCGAGCACGATGATCGCCCATATGTCCTGGAACACCAGAATGCCCAGGGTGATGCGCCCCGCCAGGGTGTCGAGCTCGAACTTGCCGTAGAGCAGCTTGACGACGATAGCGGTGCTGCTTATGGCGCAGCACACCGACAGGTAAAGGAGATCGTAACGCCCCTGGCCTGCGCTGTATCCCAGGAGGGAGAAGAATCCGAGCCCCATGGCGACGCACAGAACGAATTGGGACAGGCCGGTGGCAACGAGGGAGGCTCCCGATTCACGGAGCTTCTTGATGTCGATATCGAGCCCTATGAGGAAGAGGAGGAGTATGAGTCCAATGCGCGAGATCGTCTCGATATCGCGTTCGCTGGCCACAAATCCCAGGCCGATCTTCGGGCCTATCACAACGCCCGCGGCGATATAGGCGAGCAGGAGCGGCTGTTTGAGGATATGGCTTAGAAAACCCATGACCATCGCCGCGAGGATCGCAATCCCTACGCTGCCGGTTATGCCTCCGCCCGCTTCGCCGTCGGAGGCCAGGAGAATATTCGCGGTAAACATGAAGGACACAACCGCAATGGTGATAAGATATTTCCGCTTGCCGGTCACTTGTTTCATCGGGGCCATTCCTGTCGTTAGATTGGGGAGCATGCTTTTTTAAAAAGACGGTTTTCCTTGCGTTATATATACTGATGCCGAATTCCATCGTTTCGGGTATGTCAAAACTTATCTTTTAATAATGCTTGATGGCCGCGTATCATGGTTCGAGTTTTGGGGGGCATACAGAATCCTAAAAAATGGAGCCCCGCCCCCCAGACCCCATAATTTTAAATCGGAAAAATTCGTGTTTATGATAAGCGTTTGTAGGCCCCCTGGAAGCCCTAATTTTGGGCTTTGCCTGTCCAGGTCTAAAGTAAAAGTATTGTCAACAATCCCGCTGTGTGTTTACCTGTCGTCATCCCCCTTGGACCCGGAGAGCTGACCGGATGAGCGAGCCGCTGCTGTCAAACATGGTCGTTGTCTTCGCACTGGCCGTCGTGTCACTTTTCGTGTGCATCCGTCTAAAAATTCCGACCATAGTCGGCCTGCTTCTCGTCGGCGTTCTGGCCGGGCCCAGCGGGCTTGGCCTGATCAATGTTTCAAAAGAGGTCGAGGCCATTGCGGATATCGGCGTCGTTCTTCTGCTTTTCACCATAGGCCTGGAATTCTCGCTCAAGAAGCTGTTGAGGGCCCGCCGTACGGTCCTGCTGGGGGGATCTCTTCAGGTTCTTATAACCACAGCTACGGTATATTTTGCGGCCGTTTGCGCGGGAATAAGCGGCGCCGAATCCCTGTTTGCGGGATTTATAATTTCAATGAGCTCCACCGCGATAGCCATGAGGTTGCTGGAGGAACGGGGGGAGATCGACGGCCCGGCCGGGGTCTCGTCGCTCGCGATCTCGCTATTCCAGGATATCATGTCGGTGCCGATGGTGCTTTCCATTCCGCTGCTTATGGGAATCGAGGGGAATGCGGGCTCGCATCTGGGCGTATTCTTCCTGAAGACGTCGGCCATAATAGTCCTCGTGCTTCTGGGGGCACGGTGGCTCGTTCCCCAGGTCCTGTACCAGGTGACGCGAACCAGAAGCCGCGAGCTTTTCCTGCTGAGCGTTCTCGGCCTCTGCGGCGCGATCGCCTGGCTGACCAGCAGGGTGGACCTGTCTCTCGCGCTCGGCGCGTTTCTCGCGGGACTTATCATATCGGAGTCCGAATACAGCCACCAGGCGCTTGGCTCCATCCTGCCGTTTCGGGACGTCTTTACGGGTTTTTTCTTCATCTCCGTCGGGATGCTGCTGGATGTGAATTACTTTCTCCAGCACCCGTTCAGCATCGGCTCGCTCGCGCTTGGCGTTGTGATTCTGAAGATAATCATCATCCTGGCGGCCTGCACGCTGATAGGCCTGCCTCTTTCAACCGGAATAATGACAGGTTTCGCGATTTCAAACATAGGCGAGTTCTCCTTCGTGCTGATAAGGGCGGGCTCCTCTTCGGGCCTGCTTTCGGACGAGACCAGCCAGTTTTTTCTCGCCGTTACGGTTATAAGCATGATACTGGCTCCGTTTCTCATGGGGGCGTCGAATCGCGTAACGGGCTTTATCGGGAGATTGCCCCTTCCGGACAAACTGCGCGCCGGGTTGTTCAGCCTCTCGGGGATAGAATTTCCCTCTACGTTCGAAGAGGGGAAGAGCCATATCATCATCGTGGGATACGGAATCAACGGCAGGAACGTAGCCCGCGCAGCCTCCATAGCGGGAATTCCTTATATCATCATAGAAATGAACCCGGACACGGTCCGCAGAGAGCAGAGGAACGGCGAGCATATAATTTTTGGAAACGCCGACCAGGAGGCCGTGCTGGCGCATGCGGGCATCACCGCCGCGCGCGTCATCGTAATCGCGATTGCCGATCCGGCGGCGACGCGGCAGGTGACCGCAGTGGCGCGCAAGGCGAACCAGGACATATATATAATAGCGCGTACGCGTTATGTGCAGGAGGTCCAGCCGCTTTTCAGGCTGGGGGCGAACGAGGTAATCCCCGAGGAGTTCGAAACCTCGGTCGAGATCTTTACGCGGGTTTTGAGGAAGTATCTGGTGCCCCTCGATGAGATACGGCGCTTTGTCGGAGAGATTCGCTCGGGCGGGTACGAGCTTTTGCGCGATATGCGGGATGGCGCGCGCTCGTGCGGCGACCTTTCGTGCTATCTGGCGGGTGAGGATGTGGCCGCGCTAAAGGTATCGGGGGCCTCCGCGTTCGCTGGAAAGAGCCTTGCCGAGATCAACATGCGCCGGTCATACGAGGTGGCCGTGGTCGCCGTTCGAAGGGGCGCGTCGATAATTTCGAATCCGGACGGGGACACCCGTATTCTCGCGGGGGACATCCTGGTGGCCTTCGGTCAGCCGGACAGGGTGGAGGCCCTGGCCGGGCTGCTCAACCCGGAGAAATGAAAAAAACGGGCCCGCGATCCTAACAGCGTTTGCGTAAAGTGTTTGATTTTTTATGGAGCTGTGCTGTAGTTAAATTCGTTAAGGCCCGCATCCATAGCGTGAGCGCGATCGGACGCTCATGGTGAATGAAGCCTGGCGGAAAGCGCTGCGCGAAGATAAAATTTCGGAGGGATAGGAGAATGAAGGGCTACAAGCACGCGACGGGAACCTTCATCGGCAAGGGGGGGATAGAGATCTATTTTCAGACCTGGCTTGCGGACAGGTCAAAGGGGATTGTAGTCATCTCCCATGGCCTTGGCGAACACTCGGGGCGATATGAGAACCTTATCGGCCGAATGGAGGGGGCCGGCGTTAGCTTCTACGCCCTGGACCACAGAGGACACGGCCGTTCAGGCGGGAACCGGGGGCACGTCGCGTCCTTCATGGAATATATTCAGGACCTCAAGATCTTCGTAAACCAGATCAAGGACGAACATGGCGATATGCCCGTTGTGCTTCTGGGGCACAGCCTCGGGGGGCTTATCGCGATTAAGTACGCTCTTACCCATCCGGCGGACCTCGGGGCATTGGTGCTGTCCTCGGCCGGGCTCATTCCGTCGGTCGCGGTTCCGGGTTGGAAGAAAAAAATGGGGCTTTTCTTCTCCCGTTACATCCCCAAGCTCGCAATGTCGAACGGGCTTGATCCGGCGGAATTGTCGCACGACAGGAAGGTCGTCGACGCCTACATCAACGATCCCCTTGTACACGATAGAGTGAGCTCCCGCTGGTACGCCGAATTTACGGCCGCCGAGGAGGAGTGTCTGCGGCGGGCGCGTGAGCTTAGGACCCCCCTGCTCGTCATTCATGGCGGCGAGGACAGGATGGTGGATTATCGCGGCAGCGAGAGGGTTTACGCCGACTCTACGGCAAAGGACAAGACCCTCCATATCTTTCCCGGCTTGTTCCATGAAACCATGAACGAAACGGCCGCCGAAAGAAAAAAGGTGCTCGATGTGCTGGCGGCTTGGATCACCGCCCGTCTTGGAAGAAGGCCGAAAGGGGCCGCGGCGGGGGCGAAAGCCGCCCCTAAGGCAAAAAAGCCGGCCGCAAAGAAAACGAGGAAGACGGCCGTAAAAAAGGCATCGGGGCCGAAGAAGAAAAAGGCGGCCGCAAAAAAGACCGGGAAGCCCGTTCGCAAGGCCGGGAAGCGAAAAAAATAACGGGGTCGGGCGCTTGAAGGGGGTGTAACCCCGAAAATCATTAGAATGAGGTTAATGGAAAAAGCCGGGTGGGAGAGCCCGGCTTTTTGAATGATACTGCGATGCTGGCTCGGGACTTAACGTAACAGCTGCAGAACGGTCTGTGACTTTGTGTTCGCCTGCGCGAGCATTGCCGTAGCCGCCTGCGTAAGGATCTGATATCGTACGAACGAGGACATCTGTTCGGCCATGTCGGTGTCGCGTATACGGCTTTCCGACGCCTGTACGTTCTCGTAGGCGTTCATGAGACCCTTGGCCGCGTGCTCCAGGCGATTGTAGTAGGCGCCCAGGTCGGCTCGCTGCTTGGAGATTATGCGAAGAGCCTCGTCGGCTATGCCGATGACGGCGTTGGCCTTTCCGGGCGTAGAGATCGAGATGAAGGTAAGCACGGTGGGGTTGCGGAGCCCAAGCGCCGCCGTGGTCATGGTCTCTATGAACACCCGCTCGCGCTGATGCATGTTCGGGCCCATGTGAAACCACATCGATGCGGTCGGATGGAGCCTTGCGAACGCCCCGGTGAGGAGCTTCATCTTGTTAAATTCCGCCTGCGAGGAGATACGGTCGATTTCGTCGACGAGCTCCGAGATCTCCACCTGGATCTGCTGACGGTCTTCGGGGGTGTAAATTCCGTTGGCCGACTGGACCGCGAGCACCCTTATGCGCTGAAGGATGTCGTGCGTCTGCTGCAGATAGCCCTCGGCGGTCTGGATCATCGACATGCCGTCCTCGGTATTCCGCTCGGCCTGGCGAAGCCCGCTTATCTGAGAGCGCATCTTTTCGGACACCGCGAGTCCGGAGGCGTCGTCGCCGGCCTTGTTTATGCGCATTCCGGACGAAAGCTTTTCGATGTCCTGTGTAATGCTCCAGTCGTGAAATTTGAGCGTGCGGTGGGCGAAAATCGCGCTCACGTTGTGGTTTATGATCATATCCTTCCTCCTTGAATGTTCAGCTATCGTCCCTGATAGCGGCTATGGATAGAGTTAAGGCAATAACAGGGTATCTTACGCCTTGCCCCACGGCCTATGCCCGGGCTATCCCCGGCTATCGCCTTTCTCTACTACTCATAGTGATCATCCAGAAATTCGTCATAAGAAAATTTTAATTGGAGGATGTTCATAGGTGTTTACAGATGTTTATAGGCATTTATTATATAATATGACAAATATTCGGCGTTTTGCTATTCATTTATAATTTTTTTAATTTTAAATAAAATTCTTTTATCCATTTCCGGATGGAATAGGGTTCAGTTATTGCCGTTTCTTAAATTGATCCGATCGGTGTTTTACGCCGGATCCATTGGGCTGTTTTTTTCCTTGTAAATAACGGCTCCCGGCTGTTGTGTGCTTCGAAATGGCTTATCGGGAGACGGCAGGGGTTGGGTAGATGGTAAGGCGATATGGTGGATACTCTCCAAGGATGAGGGCCCCGCTTTCTGGCGGGAGGGGGCCTTCGCGGCTCCCGGGAATAGCGCGTTGGGCCGCCGACCTCGCGGGGGGTCTGATGTCCCGCTTCCGCAATCCCAGGGCCGTCGTGGTCGGGCTCGCCGCCGGCGTACTTTGCGCCTTTATCATTATCCTCGTGGTGGATTTTTTCAGGGTCCGGGCTATCGCGAATTTCGAGCCCAAGGTTCCGACAAAAATTTACGACAAGAACGGGGTGCTTGCGGCCGAGCTCTTCCGGCAAAAGCGCGAAGTGGTGCCGCTCGCGAAAATACCGAAAGACCTCGTCCATGCGTTTGTCGCGATCGAGGACAATGAGTATTACGAACACTTCGGTATAAACCCCAAGGGGATAGCCCGGGCGTTCTTCATCAACATTTTCTCCGGAAGGATCCGGCAGGGCGGTAGCACAATCACCCAGCAGCTCTCGAAGATACTCCTTACCTCAGGTGAGCGCAGCATCTACCGCAAGCTCAAAGAGGCCTTCATCGCCGTAATGATGGAGATATTCTACACCAAAGACGAGATCATGGCCCTGTACCTTAACCAGATATTCCTGGGGCATGGGGCCTATGGCGTTCAGTCCGCATCGCAATTCTATTTCAACAAGAACGTATGGGAGCTGGGCCTTGCGGAGTGCGCCCTACTTGCCACTCTGCCGTCCTCGCCCAATAATCTTTCACCGATACGTTATCCCGAACGGGCCCTGGAGCGGCACAAGATCGTATTGGCCAAAATGGTGGAATCCGGCTATATCACCATCCCCCAGGCCGAAAAGGCCTACCTGGATTTCTGGCCGGATTATCTTTACTACATCAACGAGCTGCCGCCGACCATGACCACCTGGTCATCGCGCGTCGACAAGGCGCCATGGTTCACGGAGTACGTTCGCAGGATGCTGGTGAAGAAATACGGCGAAGAGAAGGTGTACGAGGAGGGGCTTCTGGTCTACACCACCATGGACCTCAACAAGCAGCTTGCGGCCCAGAGGGTTCTTCCTCCCGCCCTGAGGAGGCAGACGGCGATTTCGGGCAGCCTCGCGTTTAAGCAAGAGGACCAGATAACGGAAAACTACGGTCATCTGGCGGAAATGTTCTCACTAATGTTCGGCCTCGATCCGTTCGCCAGGACAGGTTCGCTCGAGGTGAAGAAGGTAAATGACGCGCTAAAAGAGCGGGTCATAGACGAGCTCGAGATTGTCACAATCCTGACCGGTGGGGATGCCCTTGGGCGGACGATCCAGCTTTACCGCGAGGGCTACGCCGACGACAAGGATTACCAGAAGGTGGAGGGCTGTCTCATCTCCATTGACCACCGTACGGGTTATATCGAGGCCCTGGTCGGGGGGAGCGAATTTACCAGTGTAAACCAGCTCAATCGCGCAATGCAGTCTATGCGCCAGCCGGGTTCCGCAATCAAGCCGCTTCTGTACGCCGCGGCCATGGAGTCCAAAAAGTTCTCCCCCGCCACCGCTATCCTCGACTCGCCGCTGGTGTATCTGGACACAGAGGGCGGCGACTGGGTGCCCGAAAATTACGAGGGCGAGTACTACGGTCTTTTAAGGCTGCGCAAGGCGCTGTCGCTGTCAATCAACGTGATCAGCATACGCATCGCCGACGCGCTCGGCATAGAGTACGTAATGCGGTTTTATGGAAAACTGCTGAAGCTCGGCCCGGACGACACGAAGCGCAGGATCCCGCGCAACTTCTCCATCGCGCTGGGCTCCTTCGAGGTATCGCCCTTCGAGCTGGCCAGGGCGTATGCGATTCTGGCCAACGGCGGCAGGGACGTCGTCCCCTTCAGTATAAGAAGCGTGCGGGACCGGAAGGGCAAAATCCTAGAAAATAACGAAGAGGAGATTGCGGCACTCATCAAAAAACGCGAGGCGGACGGCTCCATTCAGATAATTCAGCCATCGACGGCCCAGATTATGATAAGCCTCCTGCAGTCGGTTATCTCCTCCGGCACGGGCTCGGCGGCTTCGATAGGAAGGATGGCCGGCGGGAAAACCGGGACCACCAACAACTGGAAGGACGCGTGGTTTTGCGGATTCAGCCCTTCGCTTACCACCTGTATCTGGATGGGTTACGACAAGCTCGGGCTTTCGCTCGGCATAGGCCAGGCGGGCGGTGCCGTGGTGGCTCCCGCATGGGGCAATTACATGCGGGAGGCGCTTCGGAACGACGACGCCTATAACTTTCCGCAGTACGCGGCGCTTTCGGAGCGGGAGGTATGCGCGGTTTCCGGCCTTGTTCCCTCGTCGAGCTGCAGGAACAGGCTAAACGAGGTCTTCATTCCGGGGACCGAGCCGGACGAGGAGTGCGACATGTGCCGGGGCTCCGCGAATGAGGCCAGAGTGCTCCAGAAAGGTCCGAGGGAGAATATTGCCGGGGGGCAGAAGCAGTCCATAATGAAGAACATCCGGAAGAAAAAGGGCAGCGATCGCATTCTGGATAAGGTCGGAAACGACCTGCTCAACTGAGCCTGGGGGATTTGACCATGGGGCAAGATGATTTTTTGCTTGAAAAGGAATCCGCGTGTCTTATGGTGATCGACGTACAGGAGCGGCTGTTCAACGCGATGGAGTATGACATCCGGCGGAATGTCGTGCGGAACATAGGCATACTCCTCGAGACGGCGAACGCGTTTTCCATTCCGGTCGTCCTTACCGAGCAGTATTCAAAGGGATTGGGGCGGACCATACCCGACATCAGGGAGCATCTGGCTGGCATCGAGGCCTTCGACAAGACCTGTTTTAACTGCATGCTCGATGAGCCCATAAGGGAGCGAATAGCCGAAATCGGAAGGAGGACCGTCATCCTGTGCGGAATCGAGACGCACATCTGCGTGTTGACCACGGCCCAGAGTCTCCTCGGGGAGGGGTATCACGTAATCGTGGCTTCGGACGCGGCCTGCTCGCGCAGAAAACACGAGTGGAAGATGGCCATTGTCGCCCTGCGGGACGCGGGCGCGGTGATATATCCGACCGAAACGATAGCTTTCATGTTTATCGAGCGGTACGGTACCGAACAATTTAGGAGGCTTTCGCCGCTTTTCAAGTGAAGCGCGAATCGCCGAACACGGAGAACCGACAATGATGCGATGCGCGGCGTTCGCACTTGCGCTTGTATTATGCCTTCCGGCTCATGGGGCCGAGCCCCCCGGCCGGCGGCTGTTTATCATCGAGAGGAGCGTCAACAGCAATATCGTAGTTTACGACGCGAACGTGATCGAAGGAAAAGCGCTTAACGGCGCGCGTCCGGTCGACGCCTACTGGATCATGAGGGAGCTGGGAGGGCGGCGTGAGGAGCTCAACTATATCGAGAAAAGACGAGCCTACGGTTTCGATATCGAGAAGGTCCGCGAGGGGAGCCATTATAGAATGGCGATCCGCTCCTTTCGCGACAGGCTTATAAGCATAGTGCTTGAAAAGAACCGCCCCCGGGCCGTCATGGAGATAAACGGGCGGCGGGGATACCTTTCACGCATTTTTATCGCCAGCGCGGGTTCGGCGATTGTGCCGCTCATCGATCATGTGGTTCTATACGGGGTGGATATGGTGACCGGCGAACCGCTGCGGGAAAAGATCAACTCCCGCTGATCATTACCGCCCGCCGGAAACGGAATCCCACAGTATCTCGCGGCCGTCCATCACCGGCCCGTCCACGCAGGCGCGTCTAAGGCCGGAAGGGGTCTCGACCGTACAGCCCGAACACAGCCCGATGCCGCATCCGAAATAATTCTCCATGGACACCTCTACCGGGGCGGGGCTTTCGGAGGCGATTCGGACCATGCCTTCCATCATCGGTGTGGGTCCACAGACGTATATTCGGTCATAGACGCCGCGCTTAAGGAGCTCGCGTCCGATCTCGGTGCAATAGCCGCGCCTGCCCTCCGAGCCGTCGTCGGTTGACAGGTGGAATCTACTTACGGTGGAGGCGAAGCGCTCCCTCTGGTAGATGAGGTCGGTAGAACGCGCGCCGTAAACGTAATCCGTAACGGTCCCGCGGCGCTCCAGCTCGCGGGCCAGGTAAAAAAGAGGGGCGTTGCCGACACCGCCGCCGACAAGGAGCGCTCGCCCGCCCTCGATAAGGGTGAACCCATTTCCAAGCGGCCCGAGGGCGTCCACCTCCGCCCCGGCGCGCATTTCGCCGAGAAGCCGTGTTCCCCTGCCGATAAGCCTTACAACTATTTCGAAAGTCCCTTCCCAGTAATCGAAAATCGAAAACGGCCTGCGTACAAGGGGATCGGTAAACGCAGCGGTTCTTATATTGATGAACTGCCCGGGCGAGGGAGCGGGGGCGTCATCGAAACGCAGTCTTAGAAGAATATGGTCCTTCGCAACGGTTAGGGGATTGTCGATCAGTCGAGCCATGTGCGAGCCGTCCTCTTATGAAATGCCCGTCAAGAATCGTATCGTTTGCGGCCGAATACAATACAAATATAGCGTCCCGGGTAAATTATTTTTCCTTTCATGCGAAAGGTGATGGGATTCGCCATCACCCGATTCGAGAAAAAGTTAGTGACTTATACAAGCGCGTTTCGTATGATACGAGGCATATTGGGACCTGGAGGGACCTCATGAAAGCAAGAGGCGGCGCTAAAACGAACGAACACATCCTTGCGATCGATGTCGGCACACAGTCGATCCGCGCCATTCTCATCGATCCCGAGGGCAATCTGCATGACATTGTAAAGACCCCAATAGAGCCGTATTATTCGGAGCGGCCCGGATGGGCCGAGCAGGACCCCGACTACTACTGGAAGACCCTTTGCCAGACGTGTAAAAAGCTCCTCGCGTCGACCAGAATCAAAAAGGACTCCATCCGGGGCGTCACCATGACAACCCAGCGCGACACGATGATAAACGTCGACAGGAACGGCAAGCCGCTCAGGCCCGCCATCGTCTGGCTCGACCAGAGGCGCGCGAGCAAAGGCAACTGGCCAAACCCGGTGCTTAAGGCAGCGCTCCGTGCGCTGAAACTCCTCGAGGCGGTGGAGTACACAATTACGGAAAGCGAGTCCAACTGGATAAGGGAAAACCAGCCGGAGATATGGGAGAAGACATACAAGTTCCTGTTCCTCTCGGGCTTTCTGACCCATAGGCTCGTGGGTGAGTACATAGATTCCACGGGCTGCACGGTCGGGTTTGTGCCCTTCGATTATAAAACCCAGACCTGGGCGAAGCCCTCGGACATGAAATGGAAGATGTTTCCAATGGATCCCGCAGTGCTCCCGGCCCTGGTAAGGCCGTCGGAGATGCTGGGTTACATCAGCAGGAAGGCCTCGTCCGAAACCGGGATTCCCGCCGGGCTCCCGCTCATCGCGGCCGCCGCGGACAAGGCCTGCGAGGTCCTGGGCTCGGGCTGTTTGAGCCCGCAGATCGCCTGCCTCTCATACGGAACCACCGCCACGGTGGAGACCACCAACACGAAATACGTGGAGATAGTGCCCTTCATGCCGCCATACCCCAGCGCGGTACCTGGGGCCTATAACACGGAGGTGATGATATATCGCGGATTCTGGATGGTCAGCTGGTTCAAACGTGAGTTCGGTATGCGGGAGGAGATCATCGCGAAAAAGAGAAAGATGAGCCCCGAGCGGCTCTTCGACGAACTGGTGGCGGACATTCCTCCTGGCTCCATGGGGCTGATGCTCCAGCCATACTGGTCACCGGGTGTGAAAATACCGGGCCCCGAGGCGAAGGGCGCGGTGATAGGTTTCGGCGATGTGCACACCCGGGCGCACATTTACCGCTCCATCCTCGAGGGGCTTGCCTACGCGTTGAAGGAAGGGGCGATGCGCACAGAAAAGCGTAACGGCGTAAAAATCGAAAGGGTCCGCGTTTCGGGCGGGGGCTCACAGAGCGACGTCCCGATGCAGCTTACGGCCGACATCTTCGACATGCCGGCGGAGCGCCCCCATACCTACGAGACGTCGGCGCTGGGCGCCGCTATCGACGCCGCCGTGGGTCTTGGCATGTATCCGGATTTTGCCTCCGCCGTTAAGGCCATGACGCGCATCGGAAAGGTCTTCGAGCCCGTTCCGAAAAACAGGGACATCTATCGCGATTTGTTCGAAAAGGTCTACCTGAAGCTATACGACCGCCTGAAGCCCCTCTACGAGGACATACGACAGATAACCGGATACCCGCCGGAGAGATGACGATATCGCTCCCGCGCCGATCTTACGCCCGGACGGCTCCGTCCGGGCGTAGCTGTAATTTATGATTGACCACCGTTGTATAATACACTATTGTCTCAAACATCGTTCAAGAGACGCGCCGTTAGGCCGGATGCCGCGCGGGGTTCCGACGGCGCGCTGGACGCGACACGCAAGGCGGGAAGGGGCTCTTTTATAACGCTCACCGGACAGGGTGAAGATCGAGGGTTCAGGGACGGCCCATGAAAACGATTAATAGAATCAGGGAAGGCGCGGATACCATGAAAAGCCTGGTTTACGAGCTCGAAGATATCTTTTTCCGGATCGTAAAAAACGCGTACCCCGTGCTCTGGGAGGACGCAGGCATAACGCGCTCGCTCATCATGGACATGTCGGCGGCCTTGGCAGACAGGCAGATGAAGACCCCCGGGAGTCAGGTGAAGATGGCGATGAGGCCGCTCATGCTCTCCGGGGAGCCGGAAAGCGAGCTCTGCTCCGCGGCGATACTTTTCCGTATCAGCTATCACGACGGCCAGGCGGTCCAGGGCGCGGCCCTTCTCGACGCGCACGCGAAGGACCCCGGAAAGAACAGCTATTCGTCGATTAAAAAGGACCACCTCAAGCGGCTGCATTCAGTCGCCCCTCGAAGCCAGCTCCTGCTCTACGATTACGACAACATCACCGGCATGGCGTTTCCCGCGACAGCGGAGTCGGTGCTGGGGGCGTATCCCGCCAACTGGAACGGCTGGGCTCCGTTTACGGTGGCGGCGCTCGCTCCGGCGCACTGCGTTCTTGCGCTTAACAGCAGGGACACCGGCCTGTATAAAGCCTCGCTTCCCTGGTCGTATCAGCTCTGTTTCCGCAACATCTACGGGCTCGACCTGGACTTTTCGGACGCGGCCGTCGATACGGCCCGGGGCGTGCGGTCCGAAAAGGGACGGCCGCGCTATCTCGTGCTGGTATCGGTCGCGCACGGCGGGGCCGAGCTCGACGAGGCCTTTGACTACGACCGCTCGGCGTATACGGGGATGAGCTGACTTCGAAATCGCCCCTTGCGCCCTTCAGCGTTTGTTTCGCCTAAGCCTCGATATCGCCACTGAGGCGAAGTACACAATCGTCCCCCCGACCACCATGGTCGCCCCCGTCGGGGTATCCAGCCAGTAGGAAAGGAAGAGCCCGCCAAGCATTATCGTAACCGCGAAGGCGGTCCCTCCGGCGAGGACAAGCCTGAAATTGCCCGAGATGAGGAGCCCGAAGCTGGCGGGAAGAACTATGAGCGCCGAAACGAGAATGATCCCCACGATCTTGATGCTTACGACTATGATCGCGGCAAGAAAGACGAGCATGATGTTCTCCAGAGAACCGACCGGCACGCCGCTGACAGCCGCAACGTCCTCGTCGAACGAGGCGAACAGGATGCGTTGCATGAAAAGCGCAATAAACGGAATAAATACGAGAAGCGCAATCATTACTATGATGCGGTCGAAATCGCTTATTCCGAGGATATTGCCGAACAAGTATCCCATTAGGTCGAAGCTGTAGTCCTTGCGCATCGCTATTAAAAGCGCCCCAAGGGCCATCGAGAACGCGAAGTATATGCCGATGCCGGCGTCATAACCTATGCGGCCGAGCTTTACGATACGTCCTATAACGAGTGCGGAACCGACGCAGAAGGCCAGCGAGGTATAGAAGGGGTTTATCCCCAAAAGCAGCCCTATGGCCACACCCGCGAAGGCGGTGTGCGCAATGCCCGCCCCCATGAAGGAAAGGCCGCGCATTACGACGAAAAAGGAAAGCGCGCCGAAAAGTACGCCCAGAAGAACGCACATGAGAAAGGCGTTTCGGAAGAAGGCCATTTCCAAAAGTTCCGTCATTGCGACCTCCTGCAGGTTTCACAGTTCTGGTCGTGGTGAAGAAAATACACATTGCGTCCGAACACCTTTTCAAGCGCTCCGGCAGGTATGCCGTCCGACGGTTTACCGTGAAAGTGAATGCGCTGCTTGAGACAGGCGACCCTGTCCACGATGCCGGATACGCTGCCTATATCGTGGGATACGATGATGACGGTCATGCCCTCCGTGTCGCGCAGGTCAACGAGCATCCGGTAGAAATTGTCCTGCGCCACCGCGTCGAGGCCGGTCGAGGGCTCATCGAGAATAAGCATTCGTGGATTGAGCGCGAGCGCCCTGGCGATGAGCACACGCTGGCGTTCGCCGCCGGAAAGGTCGCCGAAGCGATGAGATCGTTTTTCGCGCATGTCGACGAGCTCGAGCGCGCGGTCGATCGCCCGGCGGTCCGCATCGGAAAGCCGTTCGAATACGGATACCCTCGCGTAGCGGGACATGGCGACCACGTCCAATGCGCTTAAGGGGAAGTGAGCGTTATATGAAGAGCCCTGGGGCAGGTAGCCGACAAGTCCCTGGCGGCGGATGTCCGCCGGGGCATGGCCAAAAAGGCGGACCGCTCCCGCAGAGGGCCGGGTGAATCCCATGGCCGTGCGAAGCAGGGTGCTCTTCCCGCTGCCGTTGGGACCCACTATGGAGAGGATCTCCCCATGCTTTACGGAGAGGTATATGTCCTCGAGTACGACCATCGTGCCGAAACGAACCCAAATACCCTCCAAGGAGAGGGGGGTGCCGTTAATTGCGGCGTCGTCAGTCCCTTTCATTCTTCCCTCCGGATCTCATCTGGCGCTGCGCCCTTCGGAGAGCGCCCGTGCGAGTAGGCGAGCGTTGTTTTCCATCAGTGGGATGTAACTGTTCGCGGCCGGGTCGTCGCGGTCACCGATCGCGTCGAGACGAAGAAGCGCCGCGCCGGACTCCCTGGCGAGGGCCGTAGCCGCTTTGCTCTGCACCTTGAGGTCTATGACGATTACCCCAACTTTGCGCTCCCGGGCGGCTTGAACGAGGCGGTTGAATTCGCCAAGCGTCGGTTCGCGGCCGTGCCCCTTTTCTATCGTATCGACGATCTCGAGGCCGTATTCGGAGGCGAACAGGTCCCATGACGGATGCCACTGTATGAGCTTCCTGTCAGGAAGGCCGCGAAACATGTTCCGTATGCGGGCGTCGAGTTCGGTCAGTTGTTTTTCGAACGATGAAAGGTTTTCGCGATAAATACGCGCGCCATCAGGGTCGAGCGTGGACAGCCTTCCGGCGATATGGCGGGCTATCCCCCGGCCGCCTTCGATGGAAAGCCATATATGCGGATTTCCTCGGTAGCCCCGGTTCAAGAGATACGAAATCTTCGTCCCTTCTTTAAGATATTTCTCCACCCATCCGTCGAATTCCGGGTGCAGGCCTATGAACAAGCGCGAATTCTGCAGACTTTTCGCGACGGAGGGAAGCGGCTCGAAGGTATGGGGATTGGCCCCCCGCGGAACCGCGCAGAATATCCTCATTCGGCCGCCCGCAATGGTGCGGGCGATATCACCGACAGGGTAAATCGATACCGCTATACGAGTTCCCGAAACAGAGGGGCCTTCGTCCCGCCCGCACGATAAGTGCGCGAACAGTACCAGGATGGAGATAAAGACGGCCCGGGCGCAGTTTGCCGGCAATGGAGCGAATTTCATGACCTCTACCTCGCGTAAACCGGCGTGCGAAAGCCCTTTCGACGACGCCGGCGGTTTTTCAAATGTGTGGCTCCGAAAAGTTTTAGGCAAGTATTTATTGTTTAATGAAAGGCCGCAAAGGCCCCGGCCTGGTTGGCGCGGGCGCGTTGTTTTACTTGACAAAAAGCGGTGAGAAACGCTAATCAACAAAAACAACGGAATCGTCGTAGAGCGGAGTTTGCGGATTTCTTACCATCGCGGTGTAATCGCGCTGGAAAACCGGTTTGCCGGCCGCTTAAATGTTGAAATCGGCGGATTCCATGATACCTTAGAGGACAAGAGCCGCGCCCCCCTCAAGTACGACAAAGGAGAATTCCATGGCGATGAAAGACGGTTTTCCGGCCGATGACCTTTTCTGTTCAGACCACGGCCTGACCTATAATGACTTCATCATCCTCCCCGGATATATCGATTTCGCGCCCGACGACGTCGAACTCGAAGCCAACCTGACGCGAAATATCGTGCTTAAAAGGCCGATTACATCGAGCCCCATGGATACGGTTACGGAATACCGAATGGCCATAGGGATGGCCCTCCTTGGAGGGATAGGCTTTATCCATTACAACAACACGATAGAGGAGCAGGTTGAACACGTAAGAAAGGTCAAGCGTTTCGAGAACGGCTTCATTACGGATCCCATTGTGCTCTCGCCTTCAAACACCATCGCGGATATCGACGACATTAAGGAGAAGTATGGTTTTTCGGGGATACCGATTACGGAGGACGGAAAGCTCTATTCGAGGCTGGTGGGGGTTGTGACGAACCGCGACATCGATTTCGAGACCGACCGCGGCCGAAAGCTCGGCGAGGTGATGACCACGGACCTCATGACGGCGAAGAAGGGCATATCGCTCATTCAGGCCAACGAGATCTTAAAAAAATCGAAAAAGGGCAAGCTTCCGATAGTCGATGAAAAGGGCTGCCTTGTCGCGTTTATGTGCAGGAACGACCTGCTGAAGAACCGGGAATACCCTTACGCCTCCAAGGACGATCAGAAGCAGTTGATGGTGGGCGCCGCGATCTCGACGAAGGACGAGTCCAGGGAGCGCCTGGACAGGCTGGTACAGGCTGGATTGAACGTGGTGGTAATAGACGCGGCCCAGGGGAATTCGCTCTACCAGATAGAGATGATAAAATACATAAAGAAGAAATATCCGTCGCTCGAGGTTATCGGCGGCAATGCCGTGACCGAGGAGCAATGTGAAAACCTTATACAGGCGGGGGCCGACGGCCTGCGCATAGGGATGGGGCCGGGGTCCATCTGCACCACACAGACAACCATGGCGGTGGGGAGGGCGCAGGCGACCGCGGTGTACCGCTGCGCCCGTTTCGCGCGTCGCCACGGTGTTCCCGTCATCGCCGACGGCGGCATTTCGGTCACCGGGCATATCGCCAAAGCGCTCTCGCTCGGCGCGTCGGCCGCCATGATGGGCTCGATGTTCGCGGCCACCGAAGAGGCCCCCGGAGAGTACTTTTACGAGAACGGAATACGCCTCAAGCGTTATCGCGGAATGGCCTCGCTCGAGGCGATGGAAAAGGGCGGAGGAAAGCGCTATTTCGCGGATGACGCCAAAATAATGGTGGCCCAGGGGGTTTCCGGCGCGGTAGTAGACAAGGGCTCCCTGTTCGATTACGTACCGTATCTGATTCAGGGGCTCAAGCACTCGCTTCAGGACATGGGGGCGCAAAGCGTCAGGACGTTACACGAGATGCTCCATTCCGGGGAGCTGCGATTCGAGCGCCGCTCGATATCCGCTCAGATAGAGGGCGGTGTGCACGATATGTATTCCTACAAGGAGCCCAAATATATGTAAAGCCTCAGTCGGCGGAATCCCGCCTGTTTTTGGCCACGCGCCGGATTATGAGGTATGCGGCTATCGCCGCGGCCATGAGCGCAAGCACAACCGTATTGTAATTGCGAAGTATGGACCCCATGCGGTCCTTGACGAGATCCCAGTTGTCACCCAGCATGTACCCGGTGTGGATCCAGATGAGGTTCCAGACGGAGGCGCTGATGGACGCGCACAACAACACCTTCCAGAGGGAGAGGCGGGCGATGCCGGAGGCCAGGGAGATGACGGAGCGGACGCCGGGGAGAAATCTGTTGGCGAGGACGACGGGATAGCCGTAGCGCCTGAACCAGGTTTCCGCCTTCACGATTCGCCTGGCCGGGAGGTGACGGTAGTCCCTACCGATGAAAAATTCCCTTCCGAGCACACGCCCGATCATAACGAGACAGACGAATCCAAATACGCTTCCGAGGGTCGTGGCCAGATATACAAGGAAATAATCGAGCCTGCCGGTACCGACCAGAAAAGCCCCGAAGGCGGTTACCGTGTCGCCCGGCGCCGGGGGGAAGACGTTTTCGATGAACGCGCTCAGAAAAAGCAGCAGGTAGAGCAAAGCGTCATTTGCCCCGGTGAGCGAGGATAGGATGTCCGCCAGCGCCTTTTCCATGGGGACTTATTACACAGGCTTTCTCGAAAGCGGCAATACTTTTATGCCGGGATACAGGATGAAAAATTCTTGCTTACCGAGCAGGGGCGGGTATCATAACCGGGAAGCGACGCGCGCCAATCCATGACTGAGAGGTTACAAAGGTGAGAAGTTTACTTGTTTTCGTGCTTTTTCTCGCTTCGATTATGATAATTTCCTGCAAAACGGCGGAAGTGAAGGATCCTATGAAGGAACGAATCGACGAATACCTTTCCGTCGATCCCGAAGCGAAGGAGCTCTTCCGCGTTCTGATGATGTCCGACCGTTATCTGCTCTCGCAGATGAATTACGCGGACAGAATCAGGCGAAATGAGGACTCGGGCGGCGACAGGTATATGACCGAGGAGCTAAAGAAATTCGACAAGATCGACGAGGAGCGGGACGGCGTAATCGCGGTATGGCTCTACCCTGACTCCGGAAGGCTTATGAAGGTAAGGCCGAAGAAGCTTACGTATCTTGTGGAAATAGACAAGCTCATCGTGGAGGACATTCAGCGCTGGAGCTTTCAGTTCCCGGCAAAGGACGTGTACCCCACACAGTTCGACGTGCGCTACAGGGTTATACTCCGCAAAACGCTCTCGGACGAAGAGATAATGAAAGAGGTGCGGGAGAAGATAATCGAAAAAACCGGTTCGCGCTGATCAAACGGAGGCGGTGTTGATTATCAGGCGGACCGAGTTCTCGTCGATCATGAGTTTTTTGGCGATGTCCGTGGAATTCCATCCCCTGCTCGAAAGCTCCCGCACCGTCTTAATCACGCCTTCGTTTAGATTTTTCACCTGGGGAAGGTCGCCCTTCATCTGCCGGGCGATGGGATTGTTGTTCTCGACCGCCTGAAGGAAATCCGCAAACTGCCTCATCTTGCGGTCTGTCTGGCTGAACATGTCCTTTAGCCGGGAGTCGGTACTGTCGATTTCCGAGCGCATCGATTCCATCTTCTGGAACATGGCGTGGATCTGGTCTATGCGCTTCTCGATGTGGGCGGTGAGCCCCTCGAGCTCGCCGAACTTGTCCTTGACGTCGCGAATCTCCTGCTCCCGCGATTTAAGAACAAGCGTGTTCTCCTCGATGGAGGTGAGGTACTGGGTGAGCTTCTGGATGCGCTTGTCCGAACGCTCGACAACGGCCTGAAAGGAGCCAATCCTCGATTCGATTGACTTTATCAGCATGTCGGCCTTGTGGGACGAGTCGAGGTTTTTCGCTATAGTGTCCTCGTATTCGCGCAGCTCCGCGATCCTCGCCTCGAGCCCCGCGTAACTCTGACCGAGAGTTTCGATGCGGGCGTTCACGACGTCTATTTTCGAGATCTTGTCCTCGAGGGACTCCATCTTCTGCGTTACCATGTCCGTCAGGCCGATGATTCCGGCCAGCTCGTTTTCGTAATTGGCGAGCCTCGCCTTGCGTCCCTCGAACGCCTTTAGCTCCTTCTCGACGGTTTTTCGCAGATCCTTTATCTTTTCAATATCGTCCATGAACTTCTGGATGCCGCGCGCCTCCTCCCGGGCGTCCTTAAGCATGTTCCCGAAGTTCTGCACAGCGTCTTCCACCTTGCGCATCATCTCATCGCTCTTGGTGAAGATCTGCCGGCTTTCCTCGTACCGGGTTATCTCCTTGCGCATGTCGACGAGGCGCTGCTCCATCTGCTGAAAATCCGTTTTAACGCGCTGCATCTGCGAGTCCAGGGAATCGTTGAAGCGGTCCTCCATGGCCGAAAGCTTTTCGGAGAGCGAGTTGAAGCGCTGTTCCACACCGTGGTATTCGGAGACCAGGGAGGACATCTTCTCTTCGGCCGTTTCGGAGAGGCGGTTTTCCATTTCGGCGTATTTTTCGTCGAAGTCCTCCATTTTGGCGATGGTGTCCTCCGCCTCCTTGCGTGCCGCCTTGACGATCTCGTCCTTTTTGGCGATGGAATGGATGCTCAGATTGTCGATTTCGGTGCGTATCTTCTGGACCTCGTCGGCAAACGAGGCGATAAGCTTGGATTTGGAGTCGTCGATCGTGTTTTCAACGGTCCTCAGTTTTCCGTACACCTTGTCAATGTCGGATTCCACCTTCTCGAGCATGGAGTCCCTGCTGCGGTTAAAATCGGCGACAGCCTCCGTTATTTCATTTTTAATGTCGGCGGACTTGTCCTTTATGTCGGCGAATACGCTGTTTTCGAGGTCCGAAAGGGTGGCCTTGAGTGCGTTGACCTTGGAATTGATATCGGCGATTTCCGAACGCGTTTCAGCAAGGGACTGGCCGCGGGTCTCCTGGAGGGAAAGCTCGAAGTTTTCCATTCCCTTTTCGATATTGCCAATCTTTGCGTTGATTTCGGTGAACACCCTTCGCTCCGCGGAATCGACGCGGTTTTCGAGGAGATCGACGGTATGGCCCACGGCGTCAATCCTCGATTTGATGTTGTCGAGAATTGCCTCGCCCGTGTTGGTAATCCCCTGCTCCATGCGGGCGAGCGAATCGGAGAATGTCCTGGTGAGAAGCTCCACCTTCTCCTGTGCCGAACCGAGGAGCGCGGCCTCGTTATCCCTGAATGACTCCTTGAGCCTCGTGATCTGGGCGGCGAGCTCCTCGCCCATCTCCCTCGAACGCTCGCGGACCCTGTCGTTGAAGCCCTGGATGATGAGCGCGCTCTCGCGTTCGGTGCGGGCGAGCCCTTCGGCGAGCGTGCCGATCTTCTTGGCCATGTCGCCGAAACCGGCCCTGGAGGCGGCTATAAACTCGATCTGTTTGTTCACCTCGCGGGCGGCCTGGGATACGATTTTCAGATCGTCCTCGACTTTTTTAAGGCTCGACTTCTCGATGTCGAGCCCCTTGATTCTGCTCTCGATCTCCGCGACCGATTCCCTGAGCGATACGGAGAGCCCGGAGGCCTTCTTGACTATAAGGTCCATCTCGATGGTGGCGTCATTGAAGCGCCGGCTTTCGGTGTCGGCCAGTTTTCTGAAATCGTTGAAGATTTTGGACGAGAACCGTTTCAGCTTGATCATTTTAAGGTTAGATCGGTCGAGACGGCGGAACGCCAAAATTATCAGCAGGCACGACAGGAGCGTCACGATGTTCCACGTCATCTTTTATACTCTCCGGGCGTAGTCTTCAAATATCCTGGCCCCATGGACGGTATTCCAACTGACTATTCTATATAAATCGGCGGGAATTGTCAATATCTATTTTATGTCACATTAAAAAAGAGACGGTACCGCTTTTTTTTCTGAGAGCCCCTTTGCGGGGGGCTATTTTAAGTGCATGGGGAATGGTTCATGATCAGAAAGGTTTTTGTTTTCGGCGGCATCGCATTCTGCGTGACGATTCTTGCAGCGTTCGTTCTTTCCGAGGCAATGGTCAAGAAGGAATCGTTCATCGAGAGGCAGCTTTCCGCAAGAAATTTTCGGAACGGCAGGAGCCTTGGCCTGATATGCGAGATAACGGCTTATTGCCCCGGCCCATGCTGTAACACGGCGCATGTCCAGGGCGAGGACGGCGTGGTTTCCCGGGACTGGAGCGACCGTCTGGCGGTCGGCGGCTTGTCCATAAGAGCACTGTTGCGCGAGGGGGTGCGCCCGGCCGCGGTGGATACATCGTATATACCCTTCGGTTCCATAATCGAGTACGACGGCGTACTATACGTGGCGCTCGATCGGGGCGGAGCCATAAAAGGGGGGCGGCTGGATCTCGCCATGCCCACTCATGGCGAATGCATTGATTTCGGAAGAAGGACGGGGTGTCCCGTCACGGTGCATGTGCCGAACTCACCGTCGCTTGTGGTAATGGCTCTCAAGAAAAAATTCGGCGATTCGGCAGGACCTTAGGGACGTTCCTCGGCGGACTCCGCTTCCTTATCGTCCAGCCTGACGTCCCTGGCTGATTGGTTGATGGGAAGCGGTATGCTCTCGCCCTGTTCGACTTCGAACTGGTTGCGCGGATCGGGGGTTTTCCAGCGGCTTTTTTCCTCCTCGATCGCCGTTTCGATCCTTTTAAGGCTCGACTGGATGGCGCAGTCGTTCGGATCGGCGAGCAGGGCCTTCTCGTAATAGGTTTTGGCCTCCTGGGTCCTGCCGAGCTTTTCATAACAGAGGCCGGTGTAGTGGAATATGCCGGCGGTGCTTTCCCTGAGCTCCATGGCGCGGGTAAAATACTCCAGCGCCTCCCTTGGACGGCCCATCGCGAATAAAAGCACACCCATCTGATAGAGCACCTTTGTATCATCGCGCTTGAGCGACATGGCCTTCTGAAGATAAACAAACGCGTCATCGAGGTTCTGAACGGTTATCGACAGCATGCCGAGCCGGTAGTTCGCCTCGAAATTGTCCGGGTTGATGTTGATTATCGCCCTGTAAAGGGTGCCGGCGTCGTTCCAGCCGCGCCCCTTTTCCAGCCGGACAGCCTCGGCGAAATAATGCCGCTCCTTGAACGCCAGGAGTGAGGTGATGTATGCCCTCAGGTCGGGCTGGTAGTCGCCCATCCTTCCGAGCTGCGCGAGGATGGCGGTTTCCCCGTCGAATTCGCCCCGGACCTCCATGAGGGAGGCCTTTTTCATCATGGAGAAGGCCTGTCCTCTGGCCCGCAGGCCTGCCAGTATGCCGGCACGGAAGTACGTGGACTGAAGCCCATCCGGGATAAGCGTCCCTATTCTGAGATTGTCGGACAGATAGACGTTTTCCAGATTCGCGTCTAACGAGAAACCCGAACCCTTCTCCGGGCAAGGCCAGGGATTGGTCCCCGAATCCTTCAACGAGGCCAGCATGTCGTCTATGTCGGTAAAGAGAAGGTGCGCAAGGGGCTGATACTCGTTGATAAAAAGTCCGGCCAGATCGGGCCTGCTTCCGAAAAGGGCGCTCATCCTCTCGAAGCCCTCACGGGTGAGCTCGAGGGCCGATGCGGTCCTGGCGCAGAGAAGGACGAGATGGTCGGAGAAAAGAAATCCCGCGAAATGGCCGAATTGCCCCTTCAGCCCGGACAGCGCCGAGGAGAGGGTGTGTGAATCGACGCGAGAAAGGTTGAGGACCTGGACGAATAATCCGTCCCGCGAAATGGAGCGGCCGGCTATAGCGTAATACTCCTCGGTGAACCTGAAGCGGTTGCACGCCAGATCATAGAGATTGGGTATGTCGACGATCATATTGGCGGGGGATTCCATGGATTTCAGGTAGCGGAGGATCTCTCCGTGCTCCACGAAGTAAAAATCCCTGCCGGTAAACGGCGGCTCCCTGAAGTCGACGGCGCGGGGCGGGATGTAGTCGAGGCAAACGGCGCCGGGAAAGTAGGCGATGGCGGGGTTTCGATAGAAGCGCTGGTTGCCGTCTATAAAAAGTATCCGGCTCCCGCCGTCTTCCGGCGTCTTTGCGAAAAGGGCCAAAGGGACGAGGGCCCGCCAGAGGTTTTTCACGGTATCGTCGCGGGAGGAGAATATGTCGCGCCCGTTGAAACGGACGGATTCTTCGCCGGCGCCGGGGCGGGAAGGTGCGTCCTCGGAGGCGATGTCGGCGTAGCCGCTGATATGACTTACATAAAGCCTTCCGTTCAGGGCGATGTCGAAGTTGATGTGCACAAAGAGCATTATAGGAATCAGCGCTACCGCGCCCGCGAGATACAGGGTCTTTACCAGGGGTCTTCTTTCGGACTGCGCGAGGTTTATGACCGGAAGGGCCGTGTTCATAAGGAAGACCGCGTATAGAAGGATGAAAAACCACAGATTGGTAAAATCGAACAGGTTGAGAGCGGCCAGGATTGGAGCGGGAAGTATAAGGAGCGAGAAATCTATTATCGCAAAGCGTTTCGCGTGATCGTATGTTTCGATTATCTCCCGCAGCATATGATACATCGAGAAGCCGAATACGCCGGCTACGGGGATGAAAAGGGAGACTGTGGCCATGGTGCCGAGGCCGCCTCCTGTTGCGTAAACCGCGACGAAGAACAAAACGAACGCGGGGGGATAGAGCACCTCCGTGTACAATGGAAGATATGGTTTTTTCAGCAGGCGGGCCAGGGCAAAGCCGGCCATAAGCGCCGCGGCGCAGGCGAATATATAAAGAAGCTGAACATGAATGAAATCGCCGAGGACCCTTGTAATGGTCTGATAGCCGAAAAAAAGGTAGAGAAGAATGTAGGAAAAACCCAGATAAGCGAAGGCTATATCCTCCCTTTTTCTCGCGGCGTTTCCGGTTTCGTGATGATGTTCCTTGTATTCCTGTGCGTACATCGTCTGCGGGAAATAGGGGAGCCGTATGAGAAAAAGGGTCGGAAGTATCAGCATCACCGGAACGAACGCGGCATAATAGGCCCTTGGGACATGAAAGGATAAAAATGCGTGCGCCATTCCCGCGGCAACGGCGGCGAGGATTATCATGAAAAATCCCAGGAGGCTCCTGTGGTCATCGATGAAATCCCCGCAGGCAATTTTGAGGAAATAGACGCCTTTCATCCCGGTAAAAAACGAAATAAGAAGGACCGCTGTGTAAAGCGCAAACCGGTGGCTGAAGAAGAGATCGAGAAGGGGCTCCCCCACGCCGGAGGCGAGGTGCTTTCTGGCCAGGAAGAGTGCGCATCCGACGGTGAAGGCGAGGTCGGACAGCATATATATGAGCCGGTAACGGCCGGACTTCGAAAAGAGCGATCGGCCGGCCAGATTTCCCAGGGTGAGGCCGGCGAGAACGGCGAGAAACACGATTCTGAAGGTTGATTCATACGGCGCGTAGTGGTTGAACGCGAGCGAGATATCCGAGAATATAAATGTGACGAGAAAAATCGTGGCGGAAAGATTATAGTATATCAGACGCCGTTGAAATATATCGGAATAGCTGAATTCCTTTAACAGGCTCATTGTCGTATTTTACTCCGTCGGGGCCGCTGGATGGTCAAGGCTTATAATGACCGAAAAATTGATTAAAATTACAAGAACTTTTTACGGCGGAATGGGCGGCGCGGCGCACTAGCGCCGGCCAATGGCCAGGCCGAAAAAAAAGTAAGTAAAATGGAGGATTATTCCGTTAATAAAATAGAGTCGGCGTAAGAGCTCTCGCGGGCGCGCATTTTGACGCGATGGCGGATGAGGATATAGTTTGACTCCTCCGGAATGGCGCCTCCGCCAATTATTTATTGAAGTTTTTGATTTGATTCCATAAGTTAGTACCATGGATGCCGCCAACTCGGCAGAGCCTCGCTTTCCATAGTACGCGACGGGAAATGGGCGGGCCGAAGCCGGTGACGCGGACCATATAAGACGCTCCGCCGGGAACCGACGGCGGAAATAAGAGATCAGAGGCGCGCATGAAGGTCGAGAACGTCCCGGAAAACAACCTTATTGTTCTGTTCCTCCTGATGGCGCTTACCTTGGGCCTGTACTACTTCTGGTGGCTTGCCAGGATGAGCCGTATATTCGACGACAAGCCGGTGTCCAATATACTTCTCGTGTTTTTCACATTCGGCCTGTGGAGCGTGTACATCAACATGAGGTACATGCAGAAATCGGAGGAGCTCAATGGAAGGGACCTGAAATGGTATATGATACTGTTTCTTCCCATATCGTTTCTGGTTGTTCAGCAAAATGTCAATGAGCGATACTATCCGGGGAGATAAGGTCAGGAGAGCGCGATGATAGTACGGTGCACGCATTGCGACGCCGCCTACGCGGTGGACGACGGCAAGATAACCAATAAGAAATTCGGTTTCTCGTGCCCGAAGTGCGGGACTAACGTGATCATCGACAACAGGCTCAAGGCGCGAACTGCCGCCGCGGCGGAGCGCGCGCCCGCCGGCGATTTCGATTCCTTGCCCGACCTTCCCGGGGGATACGACGCGGCGGGAGGGCATGGCAAGCCGCTTCCATCCGGCGATAAATTGGCGGCGCTGGATGACTTCGATTCCGCCTCGCTCGACTCCGGTCCGCAGATGAAGGACGAGTTGAGCACCGACGATTTCGGCCTCGATTCCGTGGAAAGCCTATTGTCCGAAGAACCCGCTCCAGGCGTGGAGCATGAGTCGCTGGAGGACGAGGCCCTAAAGCTCGAGGATTTCGGGGAGAGCCTCGAGGCGGAGATGAAGGAACCCGCCGGCGAGTTCGACGACATGGTGTTCGCCGACGAACCGGAGACCGGCCATAAACCGGCGGGGAAAGGGACGGATGGCGGCGCGGAGGATGAGATCGATTTCGATTCCATCATGCTCGAGGACGAACCGCCGCACCGCAAGTCCGCGCCCGCCCGGAGGGATGGGCCGCATGATGAGCTTGTGGATTTCTCCGACGAATTATCGATGGAAAGCGAGATTAAATCCGACGAGGTGTTCTCGAAGGATTCAGACGACATTGATGAGAGCCTGACGATCGATCTGGATTCACTCGATATAGAGCTCGACGAGGGCGGACGCCCCGGGCCATCCGGCGCCGATCTTTCCACGGGGGACGAGTTCATTCTGGAAGAGCTGGATGAACTCGAGCCCGTGTCGAAGCGCCCGGCCCAGGCGCGACAGTTGGAGGACGAATTCGACACCACCATCGATCTCGACACGCTGGACATCACCCTGGACGAAGTGGAGGAGTTGAAAAAAGGCGTGGATATCGATGATGACGAGCGCCTAACGCTCGAGGATACCGGTCTTAGCATCGATGAGCTTGGCGCCGGCGAATCCCACGCGACCACTGGCGCGCACGCCATGGACGAGGCGCTGCCCGGCGAGGAGGATATCAAGCTCAATCTCCACGAGATCGATCCATCGCTAAGCGTGGACGATCTGGCCGGTGAGAGAGATTTGAGAATTATCGACGAGTTCGAAGAGGAGAGCCTTCCGGAGATCGACCTCGAAAAGCTGCAAAAGGAAGAATTTGACGATGAGCTCTTCGCCCCGGGCCCAGAAAGGGCGCCGGCACCCGCGCTCGAGGCGGCCTCCGAGGATTATCTGGACCTGGAGACCCGGCAGGAGTTCTCCCGTTACCGGGCGGACCTGGAAAAGGAGGGCGCGGCGGCGGCCGACACGGTCCCGGGCGGTGTCATAAATTTCTCCATCGATTATTCCCTGTCCTACTCCAGAGTCGGCGCGGCCCTGAGGCTTCTGGGGCTGTACGCGATAGGCCTCTTGCCCAGATTTCTGGTAAACCTGCTGTATTGGGCGGTATCGGCGATTCTTGGATTCGTGAACACCCTCCTGGTGCTCTTCAGGGGCTATCCCGAGGAGGATTTTCTTGAAATGCAGGAAAACACCCTGAGGGGGGCGGTTTCGCTTGCCGCCTGCGCGTTTGATGTGGTAGAGGAGATGCCGGGCTTTGTCGGAAGGAAGAACATAGACTACGCGCTGCAGCTTGCGGTGACATACCCTGTCCGTTATTCGCGTTTTATCGCCTTCCTCCGCCTGACCGGGCTGGGGATCTTCCTTGCGCTGCTCCCGCACCTCGTGCTGCTCTTCCTGCTCTCGCTCGGGGCGCTTCTCATCTTTTTCGCGGGCCTGGTTTCAGTCCTGATCTTCAAGAAATGGCCAAACGTGCTTTTCGACTTCATGGCGCGCTACTTCAATCATTGGGTCAACGTCAACGCGTTCATGATCGGACTTGTGGATCGCTACCCCTCATTCCGCTTCGAATAGCCCCGTATCCGGAAAATTGTTCTTGCGTATTAAGGCGCGCCGGGCCAGCCTTCGGCCCGGCATGAGCGCGCTCATTTCACCAGACCGGCCCGGTGACACACCATGATAGAGGTGTTCGGCGAAAACGGCATACTGTCCTCCCTGAACGGGCGTTTCGAGCCGCGCGAAGAGCAGACGCGCATGGCCGATTTCATACTGGAGGCCCTGTGCGATGGCGAGGGCTGTTTTGTGGAGGCCGGGACGGGAGTCGGCAAGACCCTGGCCTATTTAGTGCCGGCCATAAGCCATTGCCTGGAAAACGGCAAGCGCCTCTGGGTGAGCACCGAGACCCGGGCGCTCCAGAAACAGCTTCTGGAAAAGGACATCCCCGTTGCGCGCGAAATAATAAAAAGGCTTGTCGGAAGGGAATTCAGGTACGAGCTCTGCATGGGGAGCGCCAATTACCCATGCCGCCGCCGTTTCGAGTCACTCCTGGAGCGGGGCGAGTTCCACAGGGTCGAGCTTCACTGGCTCGAGGAGCTCAGGGGACTTTTTGATCGGGGAGGGCCGCTTAGCAGGTTCGACACCAGGATGCCGCAGTCGCTCTGGTCGCGCGTCTCGCGGGAGAGCGAGGCCTGCGACATGTCCACCTGCGCCTTCGCCTCACATTGCGCCTTTCAGCTCGCGCGAAGACGCTGGCAGCAGGCCGACGTGTTGATCCTAAATCACTATCTTTTTTTCACGAACGTAAATTCCGGCAGGACATATCTACCCGCCGCAGACGTGGTGGTCTTCGACGAGGCCCATTCCATCGAGGACGTCGCCTCCGAACAGCTTGGTTTTTCGGTCAGCTTCTCCGACATGATGGAGATCGCGGAGCGTTTCCACCGCAGGGGGCGCAGGAAGACCATACTCTCGAGGATAGGGCGCGAATCCTTGAGAAAGAAGGCGCTTGGGGGGCACGAGGCCCTGTTCGCGGAGCTTCAGAGGTTTTTTGAATCGCTGCGCGATCTTCTGCCTGCCGGGAGACTTTCGCACAGGCTGAAAGAGCCTCTCGGCATCGGAGCGGAGATGATGACCGCGTACCGGGGTTTTTATGCCCTCCTCGACGATATATATGAGCAGATGGATGACGACGAGTCCCGCGCCGAATTCGAGATCGCGCGCTCGAGGCTCTTTTCGGCGGTGCAGGCGCTTTCATCGGCCATCGCCTGCGAGGACAGTGACTGGGTGTACTGGCTGGAGCGGGGCGAGACGGAGCTCCTGGGAGAGGTTACGGTTAAGGGGCAGCCGATCGATATCGCCGAAATCATGGAGAGGGAGGTGCTGGCCCAATATGAGAGCGTGGTGTACGTATCGGCCACCCTCGCGGTAAACGGGGATTTTTCGTATATCGCCGGCAGGTTGGGATCGCGGGAGCACCGCTCGCTTCTCCTGCGCTCCCCTTTCGATTTCAAGAAACAGGCGGTGCTTCTGCTCAATCGTGAAGAGGGGGGACCCGATGGGGATTCCTTCGCCGGCGACGCCGCGCGGATCGCGGCGCAGATCATCGAACATCTGAACGGCAACTGTCTGATGCTCTTTACCTCCTATCGCATGCTCGAGATCGTTCGCGAGAGCCTGGCCGGGATGATCGATCATCCCGTCTTCGCGCAGGGGGAATATCCGGCATCCGAGGTACTGGAGCGCTATCTGGAGGCCGGCAATGCCGTTCTAATGGGGACCCATTCCTTCTGGCAGGGAATAGACCTTCCGGGTGACCTCCTTCGGGGGGTGATAATGATGCGACTTCCCTTTGCCGTGCCGGACCGGCCGCCCGTACAGGCCAGAATGGAGCGTATCGAGGAGCGGGGAGGGAACCCGTTTTACTCTTTTCAGGTTCCCGCTGCCGTTCTCAAATTCAAGCAGGGGTTCGGCAGGCTCATCCGCGGTAAAACGGACAGGGGGGTGGTGGCGGTTCTCGATTCCCGCATTCTCGGCAAGGGCTACGGGCGGTTTTTCATCAAATCCCTCCCGGAGTGCTCGATCGCATATTCGGTTCCGGAGATGAAGCGCCTGTTCCAGGCGCTTCCCGCCGCTGGAGGAAAATCCGACGAAACATGATTGCACTGAAGTTTTTATTAAACGGAGAGGATTATTCCCTCTCTTCGCATGATGAGTGGTAGATATTGGCTTGGGTGATGGAAATACCGCTCGCCGGCGCTTTCCGGTGGGGCTATATCACCGGTCGAAAGCCGATCATTTAAGGAATTTCACATTGGATAAACCATGGAGCGTGGTATGGCAAGCAGGTACAGAGGGTATACGGGCAGGCTTCTACAGGTGGATCTGGGGACCGGGCGGGTTTCGGAATATCTTGTATCGGATGAGGACAGAGAACGGTTCCTGGGGGGCAGATTTCTTTCCACCAGGATCCTCTGGGACGTCCTGCCTCCGGGAGTCGATCCGATGTCTCCCGAAAACGTGCTTGTCGTGATGACAGCGCCTCTTACCGGTACGGGGGGGCCATGCACCAGCAGGTTCGACATCTCCGCCAAAAGCCCGCTGACCGGCGCTATCGGCCATTCCAACAGCGGCGGCAATTTCGGCATATACCTCAAGCGATGCGGGCTCGACGGCCTGCTCGTCCGTGGCCGCGCGTCGAAACCGGTATACCTGCTTGTCGAAGAGAGCGGGGTCCAGATAAGGGACGCCTCCGGCCTGTGGGGCATGGACACCGAGAGGACCCAGCACGAGCTTATGGAACTCCATGGAAAGGGCGGCACGATCGTAATAGGTCCCGCCGGGGAGAACCTAGTAAAGTACGCGGCGATCGTTTCGCAGGAAAGGCTTCACGGTCGAACGGGCATGGGCGCGGTTATGGGGTCCAAAAATCTCAAAGGCATGGTGGCGGTAGGAAACGCGAAGATGGAGCTGGACCGCCCCGCCGAATACAGGGACCTGGTTAAAAAATGGACCAGGATGCTAAAGGAGCATCCCGCCACAGGCGAGGCGGCGCCCCGTTACGGCACCGCGGGTTTCCTCACGGCGCTTTCCGTCCGTAATACGTTGCCGACCAGAAATTTCAGCGCGGGGAGCTACAGGGACGCCGCTCTGATCGGCGGCGAGCGCCTGGCCGAGGAATTCCTGGTCAAAAACACGGGCTGCCTCTCCTGCCCCATCCGGTGCGGACGGGTCGTCCTCGTGGACGGGCGCGAGGTAAAGGGGCCGGAGTACGAGATCCTCTGCCTGCTGGGCTCGAACATGCTTATAAACGACATGGAGGCGATTTTCCGCTGGAACTACGAGCTTGACCTTCTCGGCATGGATTCCATAAGCACGGGGGCGATAATGGGATTCGCCGCCGAGTTGAACGAGAGGGGATTGTGGAAAAACGGAATAGAGTTTGGGAAGAAGGATAACATTTCGGAGGTGCTTCGAAGCATCGCCTATCGCGAGGGCATAGGCGCGGATCTGGCCGAGGGGGTGCGCTTTCTCGCCGCCAAATACGGAGGCGAGGAATTCGCGCCGCACGTTAAGGGCCTGGAGATGGCGGCATACGAGCCGCGCGGGGCCGTTGGCCACGGACTGGGTTACGCCACGGCGAGCCGGGGGGCCTGCCATCTGGATGGGGGTTATCTCATCTACTTCGAGGCGACGGGGCCGGTTACGCTCGACCCGTTTCATTACCGCTCTAAACCCGGATGGGTCGTCCTTGACCAGAACCTGCTGGCCGCCATCAGCGCAGGCGGCAACTGCCTGTTCACCTCATGGACATTCGTACCGGCCATTGCCTACAGGGTGCCGGGCAGCAGGCTGCTTTCCTCGATTATCACCTGGATTCTCACCCATTCCTGGGCGCTCATAGACATGCTGCTTAAATTCCCCGCAATAATGAAGTTACATCTGCCCATGCTGCCGCACACCAGGGCCATAGAATACGCGACCGGAATGAAAATGGATTTCGGTAAATATTTCAGGGTGGGGGAGCGCGGTTATACGCTGGAGAGGATGTTCAATCTGCGCGAGGGCATAGGGGCGGAGCAGGACAGGCTGCCTAAGCGCTTTACCGACGAGCGCCTTATACCCGGCAAGAAGGAATCGGTCGTTCCGATGGGTAAAATGCTCCCGAAGTATTATCGACTGAGGGGCTGGGACGCGTCGGGGCGCCCGACGGCCAAGACCCTTCGCAAGCTCGGCCTCGACGGATTATGATTGTTTCGGCGCCTTGATCTCAGCGATGGCCTCGTAATCCGAGCCGAAGCTGTTTACGAAGTCGGATATGCCGACGATATCCATGACCTTCTGGAAATGCCCGGTGAGACCCACAAAGCTTACCTTTCCACCGACCTCATTGATGTTCTGGATGATGTTGATAAGCGTCGCTATGCCGGCGGAATTGATGTAGCTGGTTTTTTCGAAGTTGATGATGAGATGCTTGGGATGATACTTGTCCCTGAGTTTGCCGAACACCCGCATAATCTCCGCGTCCGCTTCCGATGTCACATCACCCTCGATTATTAGGATGGGGATCTCCTCAATATACTCAAACGTGACCTTGTGTGCGGTAGTCATCGCGCTCTCCTGATGGATGATTTTGGCGGATCCAGGCGCCTGGGCGTAAACAGCCTCGTAAAAACCGTATAGAATGTGCTCCATTTCGGACGAAATGTCAAGTACTATTCCCGGATTAGGCCTTTTCAAGCGGCGTATATTTTTCGAGAAAGGTCTTCCGGCTGCCGTTCCCGAAAACTATTGTGAGTTTTACGTTATCCCCGCTTCCCTCCACCGAGAGTATTCTACCCCTGCCGTATTTCGGATGAAGCACGGCCTCCCTCGCCCTGAATCGCGAGCCTCCGGCGGCCTGCCTTGCGTCCGTCCAAAAGCGGCCGGCGGGCGGCGGTCCGGCTGTCTCAAATTGCGGGAGTTCGTATCCTGTAAGGCCGCCGGCCCCTTCCCCGTACCGGCGCACCTCGAGAGAGCCGGCGGGGATTTCGGCCACGAATCGGGAGGGCTCCTTATAGGACAGGCCGCTGTAGCTTCGGCGCATCTCGGCCGAGGTGAGGTACACGCGGTCCCTGGCGCGCGTTATGCCGACGTAACAGAGCCTGCGCTCCTCTTCGATGCCGGCCTCGGTGTCGCTGGAATTGAAGTGCGGGAAGAGCCCCTCCTCCATCCCGGTCAGGAATACCACTGGGAATTCGAGGCCCTTGGCGTTATGCACTGTCATGAGGGTGACGGAGTTCGAGGGGTCGTCCCCGCCGGCATCCGGGGCCTCCTCGGACGTGAGAAGGGAGATCTCCTGTAAAAAGAGGTCCAGCCCGGCGTCGGGGTTGCGCGCCTCGTACTCGTAAACGCTGTTTAAGAATTCCTCGATGTTTTCGAGACGGGAACGGCTTTCGATCGAGTTTTCCTCCTCGAGGGCGTCGCGGTACGATGTCGCCTCGATGAGGTTGCGTACCATGGCCGAGAGCTTGACGGTCCCGGGAACATTGGCGGCTGCGGCCATGCCATGTTCGATTATCTTTTTGAACGCGCTTATGCCGGCCGTGACCTTCCCCTTGACGGCGAATCCCCGTGCGATCAGCTCCCATTCGCCGATCTCTTCGGTGTACGCCGTGTCGCGCAATCGCTCCACGGTGGCCGCCCCGATGCCGCGGGCCGGCACGTTGATCACTCGAAAAAGCGAGACACTGTCCGCTGGATTCGCGATTAGCCTGAGATAGGCCAGTATGTCCTTTATTTCCTTGCGGTCGTAGAATTTAAGCCCTCCGACCACCCGATACGGCATATTCTCCCTTCTAAGCATTTCCTCGAAGACCCGGGACTGCGCGTTGGTGCGGTAGAAGACGGCGAAATCGCGATTTCTTAGAGCTTCCATCTTTTTAAGGGACATGATGGTGCTTACGACGTATTCGGCCTCGCCGTATTCGTTGTTGGCGCTGCACCAGGTTACGGGCTCGCCTTCGCCCCTGACCGCCCTCAGGCGTTTTTCCTTGCGGTTTCGGTTGTTGCGGATTACCCGCCAGGCCGCATCGAGTATCGGAACAGTGGAGCGGTAGTTTTCCTCCAGCTTTACGACCCTGGTTTCGTCGAAGTCCCTTTCGAATTCGAGTATGTTGCGAATGTCGGCCCCGCGCCAGGAGTAGATGGACTGGTCGTCGTCGCCGACCACGCACAGGTTCCGGGTGGCGGATGAGAGGTATTTGCAGATGAGGTACTGCGCGTGGTTCGTATCCTGGTACTCGTCGATCATGAAGTAGCGCCAGCGGCGCTGGAGGTCTGAGAGAGTATCGGGACTGCCGCGCACGAGCATGACGGTTTTGATGAGCAGGTCGTTGAAATCCAGCGCCCCGGAGCGCTCGAGTCGGGCCTGGTATTCCCGGTAAAGATCCTGGAAATCCAGCCCCGGATATCCAGGCATAAGGTGCGAAAGATCGGTGCCGTCGATTATCTCGGCGCGGTCCTTGATCTCGGAGATCTTCGACACCAGCGCGGACGGACGTATCTTCTTCGGGTCGAGCCTCCTGTCCAGGAGGATGTCCTTGACGAGCGTTTCCTGGTCCTTTTGGTCGTAGATCGTAAAGGCCCTCGGAACGCCGATGCGGTCGCCGTATCGGCGCAATATATACACCGCGGCCGAGTGGAAGGTCCGCACAAATACGTTTTCACCCAGCGGGCCAATGAGATCGATGACGCGCCGCTTCATTTCGTCCGCGGCCTTGTTGGTAAAGGTGACGGCGAAAATCTCGAACGGGGGCACGGCCTTGGCCCGGATAAGGTTGGCTATGCGATAGGTTATAACTCGGGTTTTGCCGGAGCCCGCTCCGGCCAGGATGAGGAGCGGTCCCTCCGTGTGGTTAACCGCCTCCCTCTGGCGTGGATTTAGTTCGTCGAATGGGTCGAGCCGTGTCATGCTTCCTTCCGGTAACGCAGGGGTAAGGTACTATTCGCCGCCATGAGGCCACGGGGCAAGCAATTTTTAATATGCTTCCATTCATCCAACTTGAATGGCAGTCGATATGCGCGGAATACATGACTCCACAACGAGGGAAAGGAAGGCGCTCCCCTCCTTGAGGCATGGGATAAAAGCCATCCGAAAAAGGCCGCATACCCGTTCATGGAAATCGACGGAATTCTTATTGACAATCGAATTATATGATGATTTTTAGTAATCATTCCGATTATAATTTTTAAAATCCTTATACGATAGGCGATGCGGTTTTAGGAATCGGGGGCGACGGGATCTCTATGGAAATTCGGCATAAAAGGAGCAGGCAGCGGGAGAAAATACTCGAATTGCTGAGGGCGACGAAATCGCACCCGTCCGCCGACTGGATCTATGAGCGGCTAAAAAAGGAATTCAAGAACCTGAGCATGGGGACAGTGTACCGCAACCTCGGCATACTCATCAATCAGGGCCTTGTCCGAAAAATCGATTTTGGAAGCACCTTCGACCGTTTCGACGCGGATGTAAGGCCTCATTATCATTTCATCTGCGAACGCTGCGGCGCGATTTCCGATGTCGAGATGCCATTCGACGAGACATTGAACCGCCGGGCCGGCCGCGGGTGCAACTTCGAGGTGCGAAGCCACCGCATAGAGTTCTTCGGTATCTGCGAAAAGTGCGGGGGGTGATTTATATATTTTAAGGCGGGCCGTTAGGATCTTCAAAGGTTTCCGCGGACGGTTGAAGCGCGTACAGAAAAGAGCCGCCGGCCGGAGGAGCTAATGAAGGTGCGGCGAGTGGACGGCCGGAAGGGGAATCCGAAGAAGGTCCTCGAACGATATTCCCGGGGCCTGTAAAAATTATTGCTTCCCTTGCTACGGCATACATTGTATGTTTCTTGCCAGCGAGGAGTATCGCGCCGGAGTAAACGGATATTTCTTCACTGGGTGGCAGGACGTACCGATAGCGAAGCCCGGCCGGTTGCGACCGGCCGGAGCGTCCCGGCGGGCTCCGCCGATGTTACGGGGAAAACGGCGCCGGAGGCCCGTACAATCACAATGAATAAAATGGAGGTATTACATGGCACAGGCTTCAAGAGAGGAGCGGAAGAAGAAGGTGGTCGAGGTATTGAACCAGGCCAGGGCGATGGAGCTTCAGGCGATATACCAGTACATGAACCAGCATTATAACCTGGATAACATGGACTATGGAGATCTGGCCAAGAACATCAAGCTCATCGCCATCGATGAGATGCGCCATGCGGAGGATTTCGCGGAGCGTATAAAGGAGCTGGGGGGCGAGCCCACAAGCGATATGTCGGGCCCGGTGGAGAAGGGCCAGCCCGTGGAGAAGATATACCCCGCGGACTCCAAGGCGGAGGAGGACGCCATAGAGGCGTACAACCAGTTTCTGCGCATCTGCATGGAAAACGGAGACAGCATCACGGCAAAGCTCTTCGAGACCATTATTGACGAGGAACAGAAGCACCTGAATTATTTCGACAATGTAAACGACCACCTGAAACGCCTCGGCCCCGCGTACCTTGCGAAGATAGCGGGCACCTCGGCCTCTACCGGCCCGGCGAGCAAGGGGTTCGTTATCGGCGGAGGGGCATAGGCGGATACAAATCCTCCGTTCGGCGGGCGCTTCTTGAGGGGCGCCCGCCTTCATGTTTCGGGGCTCCACTTCGGCCTGGTCCGTCGTTACAGGCGCGCGGGTGGTCATTCGGGTCAAACAATGCTTGACAAAAGACGGCCGGCGTGCGAGTTCATTCCAGTTTGTATTACAATATAATCTGTGTATTGTTGACTGTCGATTTCGTTTCCGTCGACAGGCATAATTTCCCTCCTGGAGGCGCGCGCGGTCGCGGTTTTCTCCGGGAAGGGCCGTCTTCCGGGCGTCCCAAGGCCGCGCCCACGGGCCTTCGTTTGGGGCATCCGGGCGGCCGTGTCGTGCAATTAAAAAAATAAAAACCAGATCCATGGAGACACGTATGAGCCATTCGAATGCCGTGCCGCGCCCCTTCCCGCGCGTTATACCACTTATTGGAGGCGTACTGGGGAGCACCACCTGTGGAGCGCTTCTCTACGCCTGGAGCGTTTTTATCCGCCCACTCAACGCCGAATTTGGATGGAGCAGGGCCGATATCGCCCTCGCCTTCGCCATCGCCTGCCTCATCTTCGGGCTTATGACCTTCCCGGCCGGAAGGCTGTCGGACAGGTTCGGCCCGCGCATTGTCGTGCTTGTCGGAGCGGTAATCCTCGGCATCGGGTTCACCGTGTCGGGATTTATCACCGAAAAGTGGCACCTCTACATCACCTACGGCGTAATCGCCGGTTTCGGCGGGGGCCTCATCTATCTGCCGCCCATCGCGAACGCGCCCAAGTGGTGGCCCGACCGACGGGCGCTCGCCACGGGCTTCTCGGTGGTGGGCCTAGGCCTTGGATCATTTATAATGGCGCCGCTTGCGACCTATATCATACAGAAGCTTGGCTGGCGATATGTCTTTATCTATGCCGGGATCGTGATGTTCATCATGGCTGTAGCCGCATCGCTGTGCCTCAAGAACCCGCCGGAGGGATGGAGACCCGAGGGCTGGTCGCCGCCGACCACAGGGGGCGGCCGGGCGGGTGTCGGTCACCGCGACTTCACCCACGGGGAGACTTACCGTACGCCCCAGTTCTGGCTATTGTACCTTGCGTATTTCTGCGGTTCCTTCGCCGGTCTAATGGTGATCGGTCATATTGCCGGCCATGGAATCGACTGCGGTCTCGAGCCCATGACCGCGGCGGGGGCGGCGAGCTGGCTCGCCATCATGAACGCGGCCTCGCGGGTATTGATCGGGCAGCTTGCGGATAAAATCGGTACGCGCGTGAGCTTTATCATCGTGTTCGCCGTGCAGGCGGCGGCAATGCTTCTCCTCTTTCCTTCGGGTGGGATATACTGGGCGCTGTGGGCCGTGGCCGCGCTTATCGGCTGGAATTACGGCTCCATGTTCACCCTATTCCCGGCGACCTGTCTTCAGTATTTCGGGCCCACCGCCCAGGGGTCAAACTATGGGTTGCTATTTACGGCATGGGGGTTTGCCGGATTTGCCGGCCCCTGGGTGGGCGGTTGGCTTAAGGACGCCAGTGGGACATATCTGGCGCCCTTCGCCATAGCCGGAGGCATGGTGGCCCTGGCGGTCGTCATACTCGCGCTCATCGGGGCTCCGGAAAAGAAGACCCGTTAGAGGCGGCTACCAGCCTCCGCCTCCGCCGCCTCCTCCTCCACCGCCGGAGGAGCCTCCGCCTCCGCCACCGGAGCCCGAGCCCGGGGCGTTGGCGGACGAGGAGATGGCGCCGCTGAAAGATCTTCCGAAAGAGCTCGCCAAGCCGCTCATGCCCATACTCGCAAGGGAGGGCCCCCTGTACCAGTTCGGGGAATAGGTTCCGGCCTTTGTCGAGTCGGAGAGCGTGTCCGAAAAGTATTCGGCCCAGCGGTTCTCAACGCCGAGCGCTATTGCGTATGGAAGGAAGCGCTCGAAGGTCTCGGGCGTTTTTTCGGGAGGCATGACGGCGTTGAGCCTGTCGCGTTCAGTGACGCGGAGGAACAGCCTGAACCCCTCTATCCTGTCCATAAGCGAGCGCCCGGAGCGGGTGGGCGCCTTGAGGAGCTGATAAAAAAGAAGATTGAGGAGCATGATGGACACTGTGGAGAGAAGCAGCCACGGGCTTCCCATCTGGAGATAAAAAAACAGGACGGCGATTTCCGCGCCCACAAAGGGCAGGGAGAAAAGCGTTAGAAACACAGCGCCGCCGGAGGCGAACAGCTTTCCGAAACCGTTTTTCATGCCGAGGGCCCCGCGCCAGGCGGTAATAACCTTCCAGAGAAGAAAAGCGACCCCCGCGCTCCAAAACGTCAGCCAGATCAGCATGGCCGTCTCCGGGGACTCCATTACGCCCAGAACGAACGCCGCGATAATGAAAAGCAGTGAAATGACAAGTCCGGGCACGAAGTAGCCCATGTTGCTGATGAAATATTTTTTCTCGTAATTCAAAACGAGACTGCGGCGCACTGCCTTGATGGCGGTTGAAATTGTGGAATGGTTGTCGTTCTTCAGGGTAATGCTGTTTTTTTTGACGAACAGCTTTTGAACCAGCTTTTTTTCCTCGGGCGCCAGATCGTCCTGGTCCTTCCCGGTCGCGCGAACGGTGTAAACACCGCCCTTTTCCGCGATCGTGCAGTGGCCGCGCACCGCCATCCCCACGATCGCGGCTGCGAAAGCCCGGTCGTCATAGCCCATACGGTCGATGAATCGCAGGGCGGCGGGGGAGAGGTTTTCTGGGGAATCGTAAAGCGGAATGATCACTCCCCTGCGAGGGTCGCGCCCGGCGATCACCCATACGATAAAATAATACAGCAATACGAGGAGTACGCCGGCCATGCCCGACAGCGCCCCCAGGTTGTCGCGAATGAAGCGCTCCCGCATACGGCCGGCTTCAGGCGTGGAGATGATACCGGCGGGCCAGCGCACTGCGATAGTGAGGCCCTCGCCGGGATTGAGTATTTTCGAGGACGCGAAGCTTGGCGCACCGGATGAATCGAGAAGGGCCGTGTAGTCGGAGCCCTTCCCGCCTTTGGGGCCCGTATAGGCCTCGTATGAAATGACCCTGCCTTCTGCGCCAGGTGGCAAAAGCACCCTAGCGGAAGCGGAGTCGATTGGGAACGCCCAGTCATTGCCGGTCACATTCCAGTAAAGCTCGGCATACTCCCCGGTAAAGCCGAGTTGGAAATTGGTCGTATAGGTCAGCGAGTAGGTATAAATATCGGGATTGAGATACGCGTCTTTATCGCCGATGTAGACGCGTTTTCCTATTTCTATGTCCTCGATATGATAGGCGTCGGGCCTCCCGTTCCGCAATACTTCGATGACCGTAAATGGAACCGAGATGTTGAATCCCCAGTCGCCTTTATAATGGGTTGGGAAGTCGCGGTAAATGCCGCGCTTTATTTGGTCGCCCTCGCTCCGCACGGTGATGACCTCGGTTACCCTGAGGCTTCCGTCCTCGCACACCCCGATGGTGCTGTCGAAGCGGAGTATGCGTTCGTCGGCGAGGGTCGCGATCCCCGTTCCTGTTAGAAACAGCAGTATCGCAAGAATCGAAGCAGCCATTTTCCTTCCATCCATGGCAATTCCTCCGCTTTAGAAACTGACTTTGGGCGCATCTCGTTCGACAGACGATTCAACTTCGAAAAAGGCGGCAGGCTTCATGGAGAACATTTTCCCGATAACGGAGCTCGGAAAAGATTCCAGGAGGATATTGAAATCTCGGGTCGTTCCGTTGTAGTAGCGGCGGGAGAGCTGTATCTGGTCCTCTATTTCGGAAAGGGTTTTTTGCAGCTCCGCGAAGTTATCGCTGGCGCGCAGCTGCGGATAGGCCTCGGCCACGGCTATCAGTTTTCGAAGCCCCATGGAAAGTGCGTTCTCCGACTCGGCCTTGGCGTTCGGGCCGTCGGCGCTCATACAGCGGCTCCTGAGAGAGGAGATTTCCTCCATGAGGGATTTTTCGTGGGCGGCATAACCCTTTACGGTCTCCATCAGGTTTGGTATGAGGTCATAGCGCCGCTTTAGCTGGACATCGATCCCGCTCCAGGCCTCCCGGAGCATGTTGCGAAGAGCGACGAAACGGTTGTAGGTGACTATGGCCCAGAGGATGAGCACGACAAACACACCGGCGGCGATAATTGCGTACATGAGATCCCTCCTAACGGAAAGTATGCCGTAGTCTATCATAGGGCAGCGGCCCTGGCAAGGCAAATTCGCAAAAATTGATTGCGGAGGGGCGCCTGCGCGGTGATACTGCGCGCTGCGGGGGGCTGACGATGGACGAGCGAATTAACGAGACAGCGGTTCCGCGGGAGCACGAACGCGAGCGGCTCGACGTGTATCTGGCCGGGCGCTTTACTTATCTCAGCCGAACGGCCTGGCAGAGGGAGATTGAGCGGGGCAGAGTCTACCTTAACCACGAAAGAGTTGAGAGTCCCGGCCGCAGGGTGCGCGGCGGTGATATCGTGCGCTTCGACGGCCGGGGTTTCGCCGAGCCCGAAGTGGACGACAGGTTTTCGGTGCTGTACGAGGACGAGCATCTGGTGTGCATCGATAAGCCGGGGAACCTTCCGGTGCATCCTGCGGGGAGGTATTTCAACAATACCCTGGTGCGCATACTCCAGGCGCGCGGCGGGGCGGCCCTTTTCCCCGCGCACAGGCTCGACCGGGAGACCTCGGGGGTGATATTGCTCGCGAAGAGGGGGGACGTGGCGTCGCAAATACAGCGCGATTTTGGAAATGTGAAAAAAAGCTATATCGCCATAGTGCACGGCGCGCCGGCGAACCGCGAGTTCGAAATAAACGTTCCGATACGCGACGATCCGGCGGGCGAAATCAGAAAGAAACGAGTGGCCTCGGCGTCCGGAGGGGAACGCGCGTTGACCCGCTTCAGGGCGCTTTTCTCCTTCGGGGATTACACCCTTATGCGGGCCTTTCCCGAAACCGGAAGGCTGCATCAGATTCGCGTGCACCTGCGCCATGCGGGCCTGCCTATAGTCGGCGACAAACTCTACGGCCGCGACGAGAGGCTTTTCGGCCGTTTCTTGCGCGAGGGCCTGACCGGGGAACTACTCTCTGAACTCGAATTGCCCCGTTCGGCGCTGCATTCCCGTTCGCTCAGGTTTTTCCACCCGCTGCTTCGGCGGGAACTCCTCGTAAAGGCGCCGGTCCCGTCGGACTTCAGGGAATTCATCGCGGAAAAGGGGGGCCGGCGTGGCCGAACCGATAATACCTAAAAAGGCCAAGCTTTTTGCCGGCATCATTACCGCCTCTGGCGAGCTTGCCCTGTCGGCGGAGGTCGCGCTTGTAAAAAAGTACGGGGATATAGATTTCAAGACGGCCAAGATTCCCTTTGCGCATACCGAGTACTACGGCGGTATGGGGCGGGAGCTTTTCAGAATATTCCTGTCGTTTAGAAAACTGGTGAGGCGGGAGGACATAGTCGCTATAAAGCTCTTCGCCAACAGGCTGGAGAAAAGGATTTCAGAGAAGGGCAAGCGGGCGATCAACATAGATCCCGGATATCTCACCCTCTCGAACGTATATCTGGCTTCCTGCAAGGAATATTTTCATCGCGCCTACTTAAGAGACGGCGTCTATCTCGAAAACGAATACAGGTTTGTCGCCCGTCGTTACGAGCCCTGGGACTGGACCTATCCCGATTACCGGTCGCGGGAATACCTGGATTTTTTCCACGGAGTGCGGCGGCTATATGCGCAGCAGCTCAAGGACGCATAGCGTAATGACGGGCCATGCCCCCAGGCGAGCATGATGCCGACGAAAATATATATCTTGACTAAAAACGCTCGCTGCGGTTTACTTTACCATGAAGTGTGGCCGCCCCGCCGGCGGCGCTGAAGCTTTTCCTTCCGGGAGAACCGGAAATTCGCGGCGATCGATACACGGGACCCGTACGGGCTACAATACCAAACCATGATTCTATCCGAATATCTCAAGAAGAGCAATATCATCATAGGCTCGCAGTCTAAAACGCGCTGGGACCTCATCCAGGAGATGCTGGATCTGGCCGTAAAAAATAGGGACGTAAAGGACGAAGACCGCGAGGCGGTCAAAAAGGCGCTCTTCGAGCGCGAGAAGTCCATGAGCACAGGCATAGGGAAGGGGGTGGCCATTCCGCACTGCACCTCCGACAGGGTGGAGGACATCATAATAGTCCTTGCGCTCTGCGAGAACGGCATCGACTTCGACGCCATCGACAATCAGCCTGTAAAGATATCGATACTCCTTCTCGTTGCGAAAAACAAACTTACCCAGCACATCAAGACTCTCGCCAACATCGCTCGAATCATGAACAACGACGCGATCCGCGATGAACTCATTCTGCAGAAGACAGCCGACACAGTGCTCAAAACGATAAAAAAGTACGAAGCCGCCAAGAAGTAGCGCCGGAATGGAAAATCTCTCACGCCTCGTGAACGCGGACAGGCTCTCCGAGGACAGGGAGGAGCAATCGCTAAGGCCCTCGAACCTCGACGAGTTTGTGGGACAGCGGAAGATCGTCGACAATCTGCGTGTGTTCATCCAGTCCGCGAAAATGCGCAAAAACCCGCTCGACCACGTGCTCCTGGCGGGCCCCCCGGGCCTGGGCAAGACGACGCTCGCGTTCATCATCGCGAAGGAACTGGGGGTCAACCTTAGGGCCACATCCGCGCCGGTAATCGACAAGGCCGGCGACCTCGCGTCCATACTCACCGGGCTCGAGGAGAACGACGTCCTCTTTCTCGACGAGATACACCGCCTTTCGCCCGCCATCGAGGAGATCCTGTATCCCGCCATGGAAGACCGCTCGCTCGATATCATCATAGGGCAGGGGGTGGGGGCGAAGACCATAAAGATCAACCTGTCCCCTTTTACCCTGGTCGGCGCCACGACGCGCACCGGGCTTCTAACCTCGGCCCTGCGGGACCGTTTCGGCATTCCGCTCCGGCTCGACTATTACGAAATTGACGATCTTAAAAATATAGCCGACCGCTCGGCGCGCATACTCGGCACCCCCATAAGCGAGGAGGCCGCGGCGGAGCTTGCCCGCCGCTCGCGCCGCACGCCTCGAATCGTGAACAGGCTCCTCAAGCGCGTGGCGGATTTCGCCGTGGTTGAAAAGCGCCCCTCGATCGACCTGGAGATTACGCGCTTCGCGCTGGACCGGCTGGATATCGACGTTTTGGGCCTCGATGAGATGGACCGAAAAATTCTCTCCGCCATAATCGACAAGTACGACGGCGGCCCGGTGGGCGTAAAGACCATCGCCATATCCGTGGGCGAGGAGATAGACACCCTGGAGGATTTTTACGAGCCGTTTCTGGTGCAAAGCGGGCTTCTAAATCGCACGCCGCGCGGCAGGGTGGCCACGCGGGGAGCGTATGAGCATCTCGGAAAAAAGTACACGGATGCCCGAGGCGAGGCGGCAGAGGCGGGGCTGTTTCCGGAAGAGGAGGAGTGAGGACGTTATGACATGGTTGATCGCTGTTTTTATCGGCGCCATAGCGGGCCTGGCGAGCGGTTTTATGGGAATAGGCGGGGGCGTGGTCATCATACCGGCCCTGGTATTCATGCTCGGCTTCGACCAGCATCTGGCGCAGGGGACATCACTTGCCGCCATGGTCCCGCCGATAGGCCTTCTCGCCGCTTACGTATATTATAAAAGCGGCCATGTCGACATTCCTGTGGCGGCGCTCATCGCGGCGGGGTTTATCGTCGGCGGCATGCTGGGGGCCAGGGTGGTGGTGCACATAGACGCCGGCGTTTTGCGCAAGGTGTTCGGCGTGGTGCTTCTTCTGCTTGCGGTCAGGATGATCCTGGACTGACGGTTAGTTCGCCGCGCGGACCACGGATTTCCCGGCCGTAGCCCGACCGCGGGGCGCGGCCGGGACCGAAAGGCCGCGGATGAAATGGTCGGCGGCGTAGCGGTAAAGCTCCTCGAAATTCTCATGCCGGTACATGGTGTTCTTGAGCTTTCGAAGCTGTAACATGCCATGCAGCGAGCCCCAGAAATAGAGTGCCGAGTTCTTGACGTTCACCTCGTGGAAATCGCCGTCGGTTATTCCCTGCTTTATCGCCCCCTCGACCATCACCAGAATGCGGTTGCCGTGCTTGTCGATCCTGCTTTTTAGATTGGGGGGAAATATGACGTCGGACGAGGAGATGAAGTAGTTGAAGATATCGAAATATTTTTTGTGATCCTGCGAGAAATCGAGATAGGCCTGTGCCATTCTGGCCAGCCGCTCCCCGGCGTGTCCGTTTCCATGGCCGGCTTCCTCGACCTTGGAGTACAGAATGTTTAGGCCCTCCTCCTGGAGCGTCGCGAATATCTCCTCCTTGCTCGAGAAGTAGAGGTAGATGGTGCCCACCGACAGCTCGGTGAGTTTGGCGATCTGGTGAACCGAGGTGGATGATATCCCCTCTTTGAACAGGAGCGTGCGAGCCGCGTCGAGGATGGCGGCCCGGCGCTCCTCTTTTTCGCGGACTTTGCGTTCTTTGATGCCCATGATGAAACAGCCTTGGCGGGGGGCCTGAGGCAGCCGCTCCCCGCGCTCTTTATTTATTTACATATTCTATCAATTGGATGAATTCGCCGTCCGGGCCCTGGATGAACGATGTCCATCGGTCGGGCCTGGGCTGGAGAGGATCGAAGGCTACGGCCACCCCCCTCTCTTTCAGCATGGCCACAAGGCCCTTGATGTCGTCCACGGTAAGGCTGAAGTGGTACATCCCAGTCTGGACGCTCATGTTGGCCTGAGTGTCGCCCGGGTTGCCGGGTTCGATCTCGATGCTGAAATCGTCGTTTCCGACAAAGTAGAACTTCTTACCCAGTATGTCAACCTCATCTACTATCTTTAGGCCGAGGATGTCGCGGTAAAATTCCAGTGATTTTTCGAGGTTTGCCGTCTTGATTCCGAGATGGTTCCATTTCATGTAGAGCCCCCTATCGAATAGCAAGTGTTAATAAAATGAACGCCATTCATGCGGGATGTCAAGGGTTTTTTAACCGACGAAAGGCGGTTGGAACGAAGCGCTTTAGGAGCAGGGAAAAGCTCACGACGGTCACGGAGCTTGCGGCCATGGCGAGTCCCGCAAGTTCCGGCTTGAAGGTGATTCCCCAGAGCGGATGGAGAAGCCCGGCGGCGACCGGCACGAGCAGGATATTGTAGGCGAAGGCCCAGAAGATGTTCTGCCGGATACGCCGCATTACGGCGCGGCTTAGCTCGAGCGCGGCAGGAACGCCAAGCAGGCGCTCCTGCATGAGAACTATGCGGCCGCTTTCAACAGCGATATCGGTGCCCCCTCCGGCGGCTATTCCCACATCGGCCGCGGCGAGTGCGGGGGCGTCGTTGATGCCGTCTCCAACAAAGGCTACAATCCGCCCTTCTGCCCTAAGCCTGTTGACCTCGGCGGCCTTGCCTTCCGGCAGGACTCCCGCCACCACCTCGTCTATTCCGACCTCGCGCGCGACGGCGGCGGCCGTGCGAGGATTGTCGCCCGTGATCATGCCGACCCGAATCCCCATCCGGCCAAGCTCCTCCACCGCAGCCGGTGCGTCCTCGCGCGGGGAGTCCGAGATTCCGACGGCGCCTATCAGACGGCCTCCGAGCGCGCACGCTACAATGGTTCTGCCGGCATCCTCGAGGGCTTGCATGGCAGCTTTCTCGGTTTCACCGATCCTTGTCCCGTTTTCGGCGAGGAAGTGGACGCTTCCCACCAGGGCGCGCAGTCCGTCGAGTTCGGCGCTCACTCCACGACCGGCGTGCGTATCGAAGGAGGTAACGGCCCTCGGGGCGACCCCGCGGCGTTTCGCCTCTGCGACGATGGCCGAGGCGAGGGGATGAATCGAATCCTTTTCGACGCCGGCAAGGATTTCGAGGAGCTGTGTTTCATCATATTCGAACGAATGCAGATCGGAAACGGCCGGCCGGCCCTGTGTGATGGTGCCGGTTTTGTCGAGAAGCACTCTGTTCACTCGCGCGGCGGTTTCGAGGGCCTCTCCCTCGCGTATCAGAATACCGAGCTCGGCCCCACGGCCAATGCCGACAGTGACCGCCGTAGGGGTGGCGAGCCCGAGGGCGCACGGGCAGGCGATGACAAGTATCGACACAAGGGTGGTAAAGGCGAAGAGGAGCGATTCGCCGGCCATAAAATACCATCCCGCAAATGACAGAACGGCGATGGAAAGAATGGCCGGAATAAACCATCCCACGACCCTGTCGGCAATGCGCTGTACCGGCATGCGCGAGCCCTGGGCCTCCTTCACCATGCGGATGATGCCGGCAACGACGGTTTCGCTTCCGGTGCGAACGGCGCGAACGCGGAGCACGCTGTTCAGATTGAGGGTGCCCCCGGTCACCGTGTCGCCCGGCATTCGCAGGGCCGGAATGGATTCGCCCGTCAGCATGGACTCGTCAACGGAGCTTTCTCCGGAAAGCACCTCTCCGTCGACGGGGATGCGTTCTCCCGGTCGCACGAGGAGAGTGTCGCCCGGGGCTACGCTCTCGAGCGGCACCTCGGTTTCGATCCCGTCGCGCACCAGTATGGCCGTGTCGGGGTTTAGGGCCATAAGCTTTTTAATGGTGTCGGAGGTGCGCCCCCGCGCGCGCCCCTCGAGGTAGCGCCCCAGCATGAGAAACCCGGCGAGCATGAGCGCGGTTTCGTAGAACATGAAATCGTGCGGGAGAACCCCCAGGGTTCCGAGCAGGCTTGCGCCGTAAGCCGCTCCGATGCCCATGGAGTACATTACGTCCATGGTGAGGTTTCGCGCTCGCAGGGCGTGCCACGCCGCCGAGAAGATGGGGGCGCTCACATATAGAAAGAGCGGCGTGGCCAAAATAAGTTGTATCCACGAGAGCGGAAGCTGTCGCAGGGCGGGCGCATACATCATGCCCATTAAAACGAAGCCCGAGGCGAGCCCGAGGACGAAGCGCCTGCGCTTGGAGGCGAGGTCGCGCTCGCGCCATTCCTCTTCGCGCTTTCGGTCATCGTCGGCGTCCGTGCCCAGGAACTCGTATCCAGCCTCCTTTATGGCCTTTTCCATCAGCCGGATTTGCGCATAGTCGGCGGCGTTTACGCGGGCAATCCCCGTGGAATGGTTTACCGATACGCCGTCTACGCCTTCCACCCCGCTTAAGGCGCTCTCCACCGTGCGCGAGCACATAACGCAGCTCATCCCGCCTATATGAAGGTCTATCGTTTTCTTTTCTTCCATGGCGCCTTCCCCCGGGTCGATTTAACAATATAGCGCGGACGTGGGGAAAAAACAAGCGCCGTGACGGCGCCGGCCATGTTCGATTCCGGCGGTTTTTATCGTACTGTGGTTGATTTTTTATCGGTACCGCTGTATGCGTTGAATGGGCGGACGCCGGGGCGCCCGAAAACCAGCGGGACTCTGGAGGCGCGCTATGAAGATGACGAATGAGATACGGGTCGGGCTTGTCATCACGGTGAGTTTTACCCTGTTTCTGCTTCTCGTGGGCATCCTCGCGAAGATCAATATCGCACAGAGCGGTTACCGCCTCAGGGTGTACTACGGCTTTCTGAACGACCTGCGCGAGGGGGCGCCGGTAAAGATCGCCGGCGGCATCCGGATAGGCCAGGTGGAGGCCATAAGGCAATCTTCGGAAAAAACCGAGGTGACCGTATGGATCGACAGGAAGTTCCGGCTCATCCGCCCCACCCAGTTCGCGATCTTTACCACCGGCATCATAGGCGAGAAGTACATCAACGTCTTTGTTCCGCCCTCGCACGACATGGACGATTACCTAAAGGACGGCGACAGGGTGTACGGCATCGATCCGCCCAGCTTCGACCAGATGATGCTTACCTTCCAGGGCTTTATGCAGGATAAAAGCGGAGGGCAAATCCTGGCCGAGATATTCCAGAACTCCAACGCCTTCGTCGCCAACCTCAACAAGATGGTCGAGGAGAACCGTTACGACGTGCGCCAGACCGTTGCTGTGAGCCGCGGGACCATCGCGACCCTATCGGTCCAGAGCAAAATACTGGTGGACCAGCTCAACCTGCTCACGAAAAACCTGGCGCAAATCTCCGAGTCCAACAAGGAGGACATCAACATCACGCTTAAAAACCTCTCCGAGGTATCGAGCCAGCTAAACAAGGTGGTGTTTCGTCTCGAGAACGGCAGGGGGACGCTGGGGAAACTGCTTACCGACGAGGAGGTCTACAACAACATCCGAGACGCCTCGATTCTGGCCAGGGACCTCTTCTATACGCTGAAGATGGACCCGTCCAAGCTTTTGTTCAGGCCGAAGCAGTAATGGCGCGCAAACCCAGCCCCTTCGTCTGCTCGGCCTGCGGAGCCCCAACGCACAAGTGGGCGGGCCGCTGCCCGGCGTGCGGCGAATGGAACACGATAGCGACGGCGCGCCCGGCGCAGGGCGAAAAGGGCCCCGCCGCGCGGCCCGTGGCCCTTTCTGAGATCGGCGAGGACGGCTTCGACCGCGTCGCGACAGGCATCGCGGAGTTCGACATGGTGACCGGCGGGGGGATCGTTCCCGGCTCGGTCATCCTCATAGGGGGTGACCCCGGCATAGGCAAATCCACCCTTGCCCTACAGGTGGCCAACTCCTTCCGATCATTCTACTTTTCGGGCGAGGAATCGCCCCCGCAGATACGCCGCCGCGCCGAGCGCCTCGGCGCGGACTTTTCCCGGATCTCGGTTTCCACCGTCACTTCGGTTGAGGAGATCATCGCCACCGCCGAGACGGAGCGCCCCGATTGCGTGGTGGTCGATTCGGTTCAGACGCTCTATTTTTCCGAGGTGCCGGGATACGCCGGATCGGTAAGTCAGATCCGTGAGGCGACATCACGCCTGGTGGACATGGCAAAACGGACGGGGATTCCAGTTCTTCTTATCGGCCACATCACAAAGGACGGGGCCATAGCAGGCCCCAAGCTCCTGGAGCACCTTGTGGACACGGTGCTGTATTTCGAGGGTGATTTCTCCAGGGACTACAGGGTGTTGCGGGCGTTCAAGAACCGGTACGGGTCGGTTAACGAGATAGGCCTCTTCCGCATGGAGGAGAGGGGTCTTGTGGAGGTGAAGGACAAAAACAGCCTTTTCCTCAATCCATATCTCTCGTCGTCGCCCGGCAACGCCGTCTCGGCTTCGCTCGAGGGAAGCCGCATCATACTCTTCGAGGTGCAGTCGCTGGTCAGTTTTTCGAGCTTCTCGAACCCGCGCAGGATGGCCGACGGATTCGACCAGAACAGGCTAATACTGCTTGTCGCCGTGCTGGAGAAACACGGGCTTTTAAAGCTGGGCACGTTCGACGTTTTCATAAACGTCGCGGGAGGATTTCGTATAACAGAAACGGCCTCGGACCTGGCGGTGGCCATGTCGATAGCCTCGAGCCTCAAGGGAAGGGAGATCCCGCCCTCCACCGGCTTTGTCGGCGAGATCGCGCTGTCCGGCGAGGTGCGCCATGTCTCGCAGTCGGGGCGGAGGTTTCAGGAGTTCGCGCGTTCGGGCTTCGCCCGCATCGTCGTTCCAAAGGGCGAGATGGACGAGGCGCGCCGGGCCGGTTTTGCCGGCGAGGTCGTCGAGGCGGAGACTATTGCCCGGGCGATGGATCTTCTTTTTTGAAAGCGCCGCTCTCGATAAATTCGTCCATCATTATGGTAAGCACGCCGTTGACCTCGAGCGATGGATCGATCCTGGCGGAGATCTTCCGGGCCAGAATTCGAAACAGCTTCTCGGCATCGGAGAGGAGCGGAAGCTCGGCAACGCCGCGGACCGGCCTGGCGCAGAGTTCGGGGTCGTCCAGGGAGTGATATAGTCTGCACGACAGGGGCCTTCCCTCGTAGACCGAGCAGATATCGCCGCGCAGAAAGGGACAGGGGATGTTCTTTTCGAACCACACGGCGTCCCCGTCGCCTGCACCGCTTCGTTCGTCGAGAAAGCCGCGAAGAAGCGCCGCGTGCTCGGCGATCTGGACGTTTGCCCCCTCTCTATCGAAATCGGTAAATGCGTATATGTAGTCGATGAGAGCGAGCGCCTCCAGGCGGCTGGCGACGACGATTCGGGAACAGCACCGGGAGCAGCCCTTTTTACAGGATATCCCTCCCCCGGCCTCGGCCAGTATGCCCTGGAGCGGAGCGTAAAGGGCGTAGTGGAGCAGCGGGAAGTAGGAATCGTATTGTTCGAAGGCCTCGTCTATGCGCTTCTCGAACATGCTGAAAAGGTCGTCATCCATTGGACACTCCATCGCCGGGTCTTTAGCCCTTGTATGAAGATAGAATCGGCCGGCCGTGTGGGCCTTGCAAGTAATATTCTTTCGACCCCGCCAGGGGCACAGAGACCCTTCCCGGATGGCCGGAAAAAGTAGTTGCATTTAGGCTTTAGCCTCTCGATAATCTGTATAATGCGGAGGGGTTCCGAAATATTGACATTTTTTGTTAAAATGTAACATTCCCTCGCTACACCCGGCCCGGGCCGGAAGGTCATTACTGGGAAGGTTGGATGAAATTCAGGATACGGCAATACCATAACAGCTTTAAAATGCGTTTTTCCGAGAGATATCATATCTGGAAAAAGAAGTACGACAGATGGTGGGACGGCTTTCGCGAGAAGGGCCACGAGAGGATGACGGTGATGTTCATCCCCCATAACGAGAAAAGGATATTCAATTTCCAGATCTCCAAGTTCACCATATCGTTCTTCGTGCTGCTCTTCCTCGTGGTCGTGGTTACATCGTCTTACGCCATCATCAAGAACGCGAGCTCTAAGCGCGAGGAGGCGCGGTTGATGATGAACTACAGGGACGTGAAATCGAGCCTTCTGCGCTTCGAGAAGCTCACCAACAACATCGCGGACCTAATGGACGAGATGCGCCCGGACATCGAAGAGCTCTATGAGCTCGCCGCCGGTGACAACGGAAACCTCGATAAAATATGGAAGCTCGAAACCGGAGAATACCAGTCCATCGCCGAGGACAAGAGCGTGAAACCCCTCCTTCCGGAGGAGATCGAAACGCTGAGAGAGCTTCAGAAAAACCTGGTGTGCACCACGAACACCATCAAGACCGTCAAGAACTTCGTGGACATCCGCAGCAAGGTGATAAACGACACCCCGTCGATCGTTCCCGCCCAGGGTCACATAACCTCCCTTTTCGGGTGGCGCAGGTCGCCGTTCGGTTTCGGCCGCGACTTCCATACGGGGATCGATATCGCCGCGTCTTACGGAGCGGAGATACGTGTGACCGCGCCCGGAGTCGTCGTTTCGTCCGGCTGGAGCGGCGGCTATGGCTACATGGTGCGGGTGCGTCACAAGTACGGTTTCGAGACGATCTATGGCCACTGTTCGCGCATAGCGGTCGGAGTCGGCGAGAACGTACGCAAAGGACAGGTAGTGGCCTACGTCGGCCAGACAGGGTCCGCGACCGGAAACCACTGCCATTATGAAATCCGCCTCGGCACCGTGGCGATAAATCCTTATCCGTATATGAGCAGGATCTGGTAGTGCCTCGGGCGCGCCCAGACGTTCCGTTCCGACGGGCGTGGAGAAGGCATACCCTAAACTACTGGTGATACACCGAAACCACGCCCATGTTTCCGCGGCTTTCTCTCTATTTCAAGGTCGTCGCCGCGGGGGCCTCCCTCTACCTGATAACCGCCGCGCTCTCCCAGGAGACCGATAGGAATGCGGGCTTCCGCGATTCACTTCAGAGATACATAGAGTCCCACGAGAAAACAGAGCCCGCCCGTATATATGTGGAGCCGACCGCGCCTCCCGTTGAGGCAGGGGAGCCGGAAGTGGAGCCTCTGGTCTATAGAAAAGGCGACTGGGAGAAATACATCATCGCGCCCCGTTACCGGGTTCTCACGGAGGACGGCCGTTACGACGAATTCCGGATAGAGGAACAGGACGAGGTGGATATCAACTCCTACGGATCGTCGAAGCTCAATCTCAATTACGGGAAGTCGAGGTTTACGAGTTCGCGTTATAAGCAGTTTGACCAGGACCGGCCGGTCTCGCGTGTAATTGCGAGCGGCTACAGCCCGGAACACGAAACGCAGTTGCACGTGGAGGGCCGCATCGGCCAACGCTTTACGGTGTATGTGGACCACGACAGCGACAGGCCCGACAATGTCTACCGGATGCAGTACCGGGCTGTCCGTGATGACGAGGTGATACGGGAGATTAACGCCGGCCAGATAGACATCAAGATGAACAACTCCAAGTACGCGGTTTACGACGACACCGATACCAAGGGGATGGGAATGGACGTAAGCCTTCGCAAGGGGAATTTCCAACTGAAGGCCTTCGGGAGCGTCACGCGGGGCGAGACGGAGGTCGAATACTTCCGCGGGAACTCTTCCGCGGGGAACATCACCCTTAAGGAGTACCAGTATGTTCGCGGGACATATTTCCAACTGGAGCCTTATCGGCGCTACGACAATCTTTCGGCCCCGCCGGGCGACCCATTCGCAACGGTCGCCATGACCTCGAACCCGCCGGGGGATCCCCAGTCCTACCTGCCATATCCTGTTAATATCGATCCTTACGGCTTCGATCTCTACCTGGACGACCAGAACCCCCTGAACAACCTGAACGCGATAGAGCTTTCAATCGACGGCGGAGGCTACACCCGCATGGTCTCGGGCTCCGACTATACGATAAACTTCAGCACGGGAACGATAAGCCTCCTGAGGCCGATCCCGCATAATTCGCGCATCTTCGCCGTCTATACCATAGGGGGCGGTGCCGGCACCTCTGACCCTGCGGCGCTCGTTCCGGGAGACCCGAAACATCCCGGCGGGCAATTTGCCGGGAAAATATTCGTGTTCCTGAAATACGGATACGCCATCCAGGAGGATGCCGGAGACGACCGGAACAATGACGGAAAACGGAATTTCGACGTTTACGAGATCAGATCGGTCTACTACATCGGCCAGAGGCAGGTGCTTCAGGAAAACTTCAGGCTGCGGTTTTTCGGGAACAACCAGCTCCTCACCAGGGGGGAGACTGAAAAGCTCGGAAAATACACGGTCGACTATTCGAGGGGTACGGTGAGTTTCCACCTGAGGGAGCCGTTCAAACAGGTGCTGCCCGGCCCTCCCAATACCATTAAATCCCTGGTGTACGCCGAGAACCAATCGGTCCTGGCGGCGGACCGTACGGTATACGACATGCGTGTGGATTATTACAGGGAGGCGAGGAGTTTTCAGCTTAAGCACTTCAATATAATACCGGACAGCGTGCGGATTAAAATCGACGGGCGGGAGATCGCAAGATCGCTCTACACGATCGACCATACATCGGGATATCTGAGCTTTTCCAATCCCAATAATCCGCTGATAGGATCGGAAACCAACATCGAGATTAAATATGAATATATGCCGTTTGCCGCGGAGTCCCAGTCGTTCATCGGGGGGCTGAGGTCCGACTACAGGCTAAGCCGCGAGTTAGGCATCGGCGGGACATTCCTGTTCACCCGTTCGGCCGGTGGCGAGGTGATACCGGTTGTAGGTAGCGAGCCCTCGCAGACCATGGTGTTCGAGGGCGATGCCTCTCTCGCCTTGTCCGAAGGAAGAATAAAGGACATGCTGAACGCCGTTCCGGGGGTGTCCATAGATTCGGTCCCGTTTGACATAAGGGCCTACGCGGAATACGCGCGGAGCTACAAAAACATAAACACCTTCGGAAAGGGGCTTATAGACGACATGGAGTCGTCCGAGGAGATTACCGGCATCTCCCTCTCCGACAGGGATTGGATCCTCTCCTCCATGCCCGATTCCACTCCACAGAACAGGCGAGGCCGCCTGTACTACAAGTATTACCGCGATCCATCGAACGCGGGCTCCCTCAAGGGCGCCGGATTCACCCCGTACGCAATCCCTTATGACAGAAAGCCGGGGCCATATAACATCGCCACCGGGCACGTCGATAACTCCGTACGCGAGCTCGAATCGCAGCGCTCGCTCGTTATGGAGTTCGAATTTGCCGGCGCCGAGACCCATGCCCCCATAGTGACCCGCAGGCTCTCCTCGGAGGCGGTGGATTTCTCGGGCCTGCAATACATGGAGATATGGTATCGCGGAGAGGCGCTTTCGGGCCGGGTAGAGCTTTATATCGACATGGGGAGGATAGACGAGGACTCGGACGGGGACGGGCTTTTAGGCACAGAAGACCTCAACCACAACGGATTTCTCGATTTCGACCCCTCGGCCGGCATCCAGGAGGACCGGGGTTACAGGTTCAATCCGGCGGGCGGCTACGAAACCTGGATCGGCTCGGGGCCGCGGCTGGGCGATTCCACCCTGGGGGACGGGGTTTTGAATACTGAGGATCTTAACGGCAATGGAGTGCTCGACCGATATGAGAGCTATGTCCGACTGCCGGGCGCCGCCGCCCAGGGAGGTCCAATCCAGGTAGAGGTCGGAAGCGGAGACTGGCGGATGGCCAGGGTTTATCTCTCGCGGAACAGCCTTACACAGGACCAGCTCGAGGTGCTAAAACAGGTGGAGGCCGTCCGGCTCTTCGTGCTGTCCTCGGGGTCGGCCACGGGAAAGATATATATCGACAGCCTAAGGTTCGTCTCCTCCCGTTGGAGGAACGTAAAGATCGATGGAGTCCCCGAGGAGGATCCGAGCCGTTTCAAGATTACCATGGTTGACACCCAGAACGATCCCGAATACAGGCAGAACGCCTTCGCCTTTCTGCGCAGCGACATCTACCAGTCCCTGCACGGGGACCGCAGCGACAGGGAACTGCGGTCCGAAATTGAAACCGCGTTGCAGATCGAGTATAACCTGGCGGGGAACGGTTCGGTTACGCGCAGGTTCTCAAAGCAGATGGACCTGAGGTTCTATAAAAAATTCAATATGTGGATCAACGCGCGGTCATCGAATCCCGCCGACACGCTCCGCGTCAGGATAGGGTCAAGCGAGAACGATTACTATGAATATACGTGTGCAAACGATGTCACCGGGATATGGCGGGAGCTTGTATTCAACCTGCGGGACGGGGCGGGAGGTATCAATAAAACCCTGTCGGAGGGCAACCCCGATCTGAAGCGCGTCTCCTATATGGAGGTCATAGTGGTGAGCGACGGCACGGGAAAGCTGTGGGTGAACGATATGTACGCGAGCGACCCAGACACGCTCTCCGACAGCGCGCACTGGTACGAGGTGGAGATCCGCGGGAAACGGCCGCTATTCCGCACCGGATCCGGC
>MVZN01000001.1 GCA_002069125.1 Spirochaetes bacterium ADurb.BinA120 | reverse complement strand
AGTCCATCATGAGATCCTCCTGATTGACGGGATTGCACCGCGCGGAAAGCCGATTGCAAAAATCTATCGATTGTACACAAAAACATCATAAATCACTTGAAAAACCCCTGTAAAATGCCGAAATATTATCGTTTAAACTAAAATTTTAATTGCGTTGACAACGCAAAAGCTATATATTAGTAGGGCATTAAATCAAATATATACACAATAGACTCGCTGTAAGAGTCAGAGAGGGGAGGACACTATGAACCTCAAAAAGCTCGAATCGGAAGTGATGATCAACAGCATCAAGCTCAACGATGTGCTTCCGGGCTACATGAAAGAACACAAAGGAAAGCACGTCGCTTTCAACGACGGAGAGGCCCACTTTTGCGACACACTGGACGAGTGCGTCGCTATCGGCATAAAGAAATTCGGCGAGGATGTCGGTTTCGCCGTCAAAAAGGTCTCGATGGAAATCACGATACTCTCTTCCCTTGTTACGCTTTAGCACGACATGATTGTCAGGCGCAGCTCAAATGGTCTTTTCGAATTCGATGTCGTCGTTATCGGCAAGAAAAAGAAAAGGAACCTTAGGGGACTAATCGACACGGGGAGCATGACCTGCGCCTGTACCTATGAGGTCATTACCACTCTTCAGATCAGGCCCATAAGCTGGGATCGCGTCAGCACCATCGACATGCAGACTCGCAACGCGTTTACCTATATCAGCGACATCGAATTCGATGGTAAACGGCGCAAATCCCCCATAATCCGCGTAAGCAGTCTCCCGAACGGAATCCACTTTATACTCGGCATGTCGATTCTGTCACACTGCAAAATGCTTATCAACGGCGACCACATGGATATTCAATGGAAGTAGCCCCGGGAGTGAAACGCTCTATTCGACTCAACTATACCATGAGAACGCTATGAGAACATCGTAAAAAATGCAATTCCATTTTCCGACTTTTAACAATTAATTATTGACTTTTTCGGCCTCTGGTAGTACTGTATAAGGCGGTAATACTTAACAGGCGACGTGGTTTTGTGGATCATAATCCGCGTGTCGGGGGTTCGAGTCCCTCCTCCGCTACGTGAAAGGACGGTAAGGTTTCCGTCCTTTTTGTTTTTTATGATTGCCGCTCATAGACTTCGGGCTGGGATGCATATTCTCCGCGATCCCGGCAATCCTTTTCGGTCCTTTTTGCTTTTTCGATCCCATAAGCAGAGCAGTGGCTTTGCCGACAGTTTAATGCTTACCGGACTATCCACAAACCATTTTCAAATTGAACGCTTAGCTCATCCCTCCTTCGCCCCTCCATATAACCGAACTGGACAGAAGGCTTGTGGGCAAGCATGAATTCCACAGCCTCGCCCGGTGTGAGAAGATCGAAGGCCCACCACACCGCCATCTCCGCTACATATTCGTTTATCATACCATTCCAGAAATAAGGTTGTTCTTCCGCATCATTAGGGCGCGCTCCGGTGGCCGTAACCGGAACCCGAATGTCGATATAATTGGTTGGGGCGAATTCAGCGAAGCCATGGTAGCGTGTAAGGAGCTCATGGTGCATACCCAGGGACCGCCATCTATCCAGGCGCTCTCCGGCCGTCGACATTCCATAGGGCGTTTTGGCGTAACCGATGATCCGCGCCTCTTCCATTTTCTGAAGCACGAAATCGTTTAGCCGTTTGGCTTTTTGCCTGCTGGTGTTCATGGGATATGCCCCTACTCCATCGCGAATGGGAGTAATATCACCCGCAAATCCTCCCGGTCCTCCGGAAAGCTCCAATATGGGCTTTCTGGCTATTACGAATAAGGCCCGTCAATCTCGACGGGCCTGTTCTTTTTTCTGTTGTATACCGTTTCGGGCGCAATTTTTTTGGGCGGAGGCGTTTTTAGGCGTATCCCCGTTCGTATGGACTTCAACAATTTTTTCCTGTCATCCTTTTTTCTTTTCATGTCGTACACCGCTTTTACAATAACACCAAAACTGGCAGAAGTGTCAATAGAAATATCGGCCTTCGATAAAATGGAGTTTTTATTCCGGAAACGGATTGCCGCCTCTCTCGCCAAAGGTTGCGCGCCGGGCTTTCCCCGGAGGTATTATGCTATCCAAAACGGCCTTTCACTCGTAGTATTGAAGTCTCACTGTATAATGGCGATAGCCTCTATTTCGACCAGCGCCCCCATTGGCAGGGCGCCGACCTGATACGCGGCGCGTGCCGGGTAATCGCCCGTAAACTGCCGCGCGTAGACTTCATTAACCGCGGTAAAATCGGCCATATCTTTCAACAGGACGGTCATTTTGGCAACATGATTAAACCCCAGCCCGGCCTCCTTCAGTATGGCATCAATATTCTTGAATACCTGTTCGGCCTGCTCGGCGGCGGTGGCTCCTTTGATTTTCATGCTTTCCGGGTCCAGCGGCAGCTGCCCTGAAATAAACAGTAAATTGCCCGCCAGAACCGCCTGTGAATACGGCCCTATGGCCCTCGGGGCCTTGTTTGAGGATATTATCTTTTTCAATTTTTTGCTCCTTTAGGAAAAAATTTGCAATTGCAAGGCGGTATTTTATCCGTCCCCAAAAACCCTTATTCTCTTTGTTTCAAGGGCGCAGCCGACATGGGCACCGGGTTCTTTCATCATCTGAAAATTTGATATATCACTATCTCAGAAAAAAGAAAAAACCTCGCTGAGCACCCTCCCTCTTTCACCGCCTTAAAACCAGTCCATGATCCGCTGAAGTTTTCCCTTCTCGAGGCGTATGGCCGCCTCGGGGCATATCTCCATGCAGCAATAACATCTTATACACGCCGTATAATCATATTTCGGAACGCTTGCTCCGTCCTCCGCAGTCCCGATGGCCTCCGCCGGGCAGATGGTCCTGCACTGATAGCACAGCGTACAACGGTCCGGCGAGGGCAAGGGCTTTTCCACCCAGAGATTGCGGAGAGCATCCATCTTTAGCACGTAATCCCGGAGGCGGGAGGAAAGCCTGGAAGCGGGCACTTTGAAATCCCGAACCGCTATGTCAAGAAGCTCTACTCCTTTTATCTCGATGTCTTCCATTCTTCCGACACCGAGTCCCCTCGCCGCGGCCGAGCTTATGGTGGCGATATTGGCGGAATCGAGACCGATCAGTCCGGCGGCAACACTGTCCACCGCGACGGCGTCGGTGCCGGCAAGCACCACGCCGATTTTTCGCGGCGTACCGGAAGGGCCGGGCCCATCCCCCTCCATCCCCATAATTCCATCCACCAGGTGAAGCATGCTTCTTTTTCCGGAGAAGATGGCCGAGAGCGCACCGTAAAGATCCAGTATCAATTCCGGGAACTCATCCCCGGTTCCGGCCCTCATATGCCATCTCGATTTGGCAAGACCCGGTATCGTCCCGAAAAGATTTTTAACAGCGCAGGTCAGCCGCGTTATGGCGTGTGTCTTGAGTTTAGGCAGGTTAAACAGAATGTCCGCCTCCAGGAGCGGCCTGGCGACCTCGAACCTTTTAAACCTCCTTGCCTCGTCGTTCATGATAACCGCAACGGACCTGTTGTCCCACACCTCCAGTCTCTCGGCGGCAATGATCGCATCGTAACCTGTTTTCGCGGCGACCCTTTCGAGGCTCTGGAAGGCAGGGGACTCCACAAGAACAGGGGTTCCGCCGTGGGCCTTCACTATGCGGACGGCCGCCGCGAAGAACGCAGGATTGGTAACCACCGCTTTGTCGGGAGCGCTGGCGTTCAATAAATTCGGCTTGAGAGCGACGCGGGCGCCGCGAAACCGCCCGGAATCGAACCCGATATCGTGGAGTGCCCGTACGAATGCTTCATCGAGTTCATTATCATCATACCCTTCGCAACGGCGTATGGAAACACGGGTCTTCGCCGTCATCTTCCGGTGCTCCCACCGTCTTTAAGCCGCACCTCCCTGGCGACCAGGTATGGCCGATTATATCCGCCCGGATTGTTAACAAACAGGGCCCTGATCAGTACGACATCCCCATTGACTAGATCCCGCACATCCCTTTCGCAATAGACGTCCGCGATCCCGGTAAAGGTATTTGCCGGTCCCTTGCCCATCATCAGATTGAATATGAGTTTTCCGTCCTTTCTCTTTACGTTGGCCGCGGTTCCGCTCCATTCCACGGAGAACCCGCCGTACAGGTACGGACTTCGGGCAACCGTGTCGAATGCCACCGGCTCGAATACGCGCTCCTCGATCGAAAGGGTGTAACTTTTCAGGAATTCCGCCCTCTCCTTGACGGAAAATCCCGCGTTACTGTTCAGTATTTTGTTAATGAGGAGAAGGGCCTCGTTATAAAGTTCCTTTTTAAGCAAAGAGCGGGCGTTATTGAAATCGGCAACGACCTCTTCATTCGAATAATAGAATACCGGTGTACGTTCCCTTCGTATCTTATCGATCAGATCGTGCCTGCTGCCGTCGATTGTCGCCATATCGATTCGGTTGAAATCCCTCGAGGGGCGTTTCGTGTAGGGGTCAATCAGGCCGACCAAAACCCGCCCGTAACGCAGGCCGATGAATACAAAGACGCAAATGGAGATGACGGCGATTGCGGCTGGAAGCCATCTTCGGAAAACACGGCTGCGTCCAGGTTTACTTATCGCGGGGATAACGCCCCTGCGCCTATCAGTAGGTATTTGGAGCGGAACAAAATCGTTCAGGCGGGCTGAGCGCTGGAATTCAACGAAATCATGCGCCCTGCGTATCGCGGATACGGCGCGAATGATATGTCTGTCGTTTGGAAAGCGTTGTATCGCCTCGATATAGCGGGTAAGGGCGGCCGCCGCGCTTTCGGCGCCTTTCAGGTAGAGGAAGAGTTCCAACCGTACCAGAGGAGGATAATTTCGGTCCAGAGAGCGCAGTCTATTAAGAACCGGCTCTATCCTGCCGATGGCGCCGGACTGCAGATACTCCACCGCGAGAAGGAAAAGCGCATGAGGGTCTGGATGCGCGGCCGCGGCCAGTCTTTCCAGGACAAGTACGGCATCCTCGTGCCGCTTCAAGCCGGCCAGTCGCAGCGCCTCTTTCAGCAGGGGATTTTTCGTATTCACTCGATGCCAACGGGTATTCAGGTTCGCCGGCGATCACGCGGTCCTATGCGGCCGCGAGTTATCGCTTCCCGCGGAACAGCTCGTTTATCTCTTCAATTATTGAAAGATTGTCGTCCCTGCTCTTGCCGATTATATAGCCCACCAGGACGAAGATTAAGATTAATACGGTTTTTAACACCCCGATCGTAAAGAGAAGAACCCCGAAAAGAAATCCGGCGAACGCGCCGGCCGCTTTTCCGGGGTTTCTGTTAATCCATTCGCCGGCGGCGCCCAGGAAGCTCATCACTGCTTGACCCTTTCCACGTAATCACCAGTGCGGGTATCGATTTTTATTACGTCGGATTCGTTTACGAACAGCGGGACATGGATCATCGCCCCAGTCTCTACCTTGACCGGCTTGGTTACGTTCGTGGCTGTATCGCCCTTTAGCCCGGGCTCCGCGTAAACGACCTTCAAGTTTACGAATGTGGGCGGTTCGATGCTGATCGGTTTACCTTCATAAATGGATATATCGACGGTATCGCCCTCTTTGATGTAATCCAGGATATTCCCGACATATGATTTCGCCACAGGCTCCTGTTCGTAGCTTTCGGTATCCATGAATACAAGCGAGTCCCCTTCATCGTATAGATACTGCATCTTTTTCGTTTCGATTCGAACGTCCTCCACCTTCTCGCCCCCCCTGAAAGTCTTATCGACGATGGCGCCTCTCATCAGGGAACGAAGTTTGGTTCGGACAAAGGCCCCGCCGCGGGCCGGTTTCACATGTTGGTATTCCACCACGGAATAGAGGTTCCCGTCCAGCTTTATGACCATTCCCCTCCTGAAATCGTTGCTTGTAATCATGGAGCGCCCCTCACAGTATATGAATGTCTTTCGATGATTTCGTCAGTATTTCGGAGCCTCCGTCGGTGACCAGCACCACATCCTCTATCCGAACACCGCCCCTGCCCGGGATATATATTCCCGGTTCCACCGTTATTACCGTATTCTTCCCTATCCTCGTCCGGCTACCGGTTTTAACTGCCGGGAGCTCGTGGACCTCCATGCCAACGCCGTGTCCAAGCGAGTGCCCGAAAAACTTACCGAATCCGGCCTCCGCAATCAGCCCGCGCGCGACGGCGTCGAGTTCCCCGCATCGTACTCCCGGCCGGACGAACTCTATCGCACGCTCCTGCGCGTCCCGGACAATTCCGTATATCCTGCGAAGGTCGTCATCAACGCTATTGACGAAGATCGTTCTTGTCAAGTCTGAATTATATCCCCTGAATTCGCACCCCATGTCGATGAGAAGCGCATCCCCCTTTTCGATCCTTCGGGTCATGGAGGTGATATAATGCGGCATGGAGGACCCCGGCCCGGACGCGACAATTGAGTCAAAGGAAGATTTCCTGCAACCATTTTTCCTGTAGAAGTATTCTATCTCAATTGAAACGTCCCATTCGATCAACCCGGGCCTCACGATCGAGAGAAGGTGGGAAAAGCAACTGTCGGCCAGGTCCACCGCCGCGCGGATGGCCTCGATCTCCTGTGGCCCCTTCTCCATCCTCAATTCATTGGCCGGGCTGCCGCCCTCGCATAGGGAGACCGGCGCGATCGCCTTCGCGAGAAGGCCGGCCTGAAAGAGCGTCGCGCTATGGTCCTCCACGAACAGCCTTTTAACGCGTTTGCGTTTCAGTATTCTTCCGACCGTCCTTTCGCATGGCCCCTTAAGCAGGACAAACTCCATGTCCGCTGGAATGATGGACCGCGCGTATTCCTCGTATCTGGAATCCGATATGAAATAATCGCCGTCTTTCGTCATGAGCAGCAGGGCGGAGGAGCCCTCGAATCCGGTGAGGTATCGAATATTGACAAGATCCAGAATCAGGAAGGGAAGCCTTTCCTCGCGTTCGAGCCGCTTTCTCAGTTTATCGAGTTTCATTTGGCGCCGGAAGCCCCCTTAAGAAAGTCGAGAAGCCCCAAGAGGCCCGCTATATACGAGTATGGGCCGAACCCGCTGATCTGGCCGACGCACACGGGAGCGATCATCGATTGCCTTCTGAACTCCTCCCTGGAGTGAATATTGGACAGATGCACCTCCACCGCCGGAATTTTTACGGCGGCTATCGCATCGCGCAGAGCGATCGAGGTATGCGTATATGCCCCCGGGTTTATGATCATTCCGTCGAGGTGGCCTATTCCATGAATATAATCTATGATCTCGCCCTCCCCGTTCGACTGGAAGAATTCCACGTCCGCGCCTGCGGCCGCGGCTTCGGTTTTTATTGACGAGTTCAACTCATCGAGAGTCAGCCTCCCGTATATGCCGACCTCGCGTTTCCCCAGCATATTGAGATTGGGGCCATGTACGACCGCGATCCTTCTCTTTTTCATGTCGTTTCCCCTTGTGCTTTCGCAATCATGACGGGACGACCGTCCCGTTTCCTCACACTATCTAGAAGGGCCGCTCCCGGTATCGGCCCGGCTTCTCCGGCTGTTTACTTTCTGAAATTATAATACTCCGAAAGATTCTCCGCCTGGACCTTGATTGCCGCGTTTTCGGGCCCCGATTCGACCTCTCTGAGCAACTCTTCGGCCTTCGTATAATTTGCGCTTTCGTTCATCAATATCGCCAGATTGATCCTCGCCTTCATCGCGAATTGGTTGTCGGGATCGGAGGTGTCGATCAATCGCTGAAAATGGCCGGCCGCAATGCGCGCGTTTTTATGATAGGTCATGCTAATAATTCCCAGAAAAAACAAAGCCTCCTCCCTGTATTGGCTTTCATTCGCGGCAAGCCTCCCGAAATAATAACTGGACTGATTGTACTGCTGCCGTTCGAAATACATCTTCCCGGACAGATAGTTGAGAAGCGGGTCGTTGCCCGAGTACCTCTTTAAATAAGTCGAGTACAGGGCGAAATTTACCGGATCGCCCTTTAGATAATAGTAAAAAAGCGCCTCTTTTACGACCGTTTCGCCTGCTGGATATTTCAGGATGCTTCGAATTCCAGAATTCGTCATCTCGACGGCTTTTTCAATCTTGCCCGTTCGGAACAGGGCCGTTATTCTAAGGATAAGCGCCCGGTCCGCGTGTTTTGCCGCCGACATTCGGTCGAGAACCTCAAGCGCCTCCCCGTATCTGCGGCCGTTTGCGTAAAGACCGGCCATTTCGATCCTTGCGTCGTCTATGATCGCCGAGTCGGGGCATTCCGCCGCGAGCTTCGAGAAATAATCGATCGAAATCTCCTCCCTGCCTTCGGCGGAATAATATATTCCAAGAATAAACAGCGATTCTGCATAGGCTTCCGATCCCGCGACAAGCCGGGCAGGTACGGCCTGCGCAGTCCATATATCGCCGGCTTTTAATGCCCCTTTCGCCAAAATCAGCATATCGCCTTCCTCCAGCGCCGTGGCCGGCAGTGCCGACAGCGTGCGGTACGCCATTTCCGGGTTCTTTTCCAAATAGTATGCACGCGCGAGATACAGCGCCATGCTCGCGGCTCTGGCGTCATCCAGCTCGGGGCGCGATTCGTCCGTGGCGAGAACGATGATCTCGCGAAAGCGTTTCAGATGGAACAGACATTCCACCCGGCCCAGAAGGGCCTCCTGCGCCATCTCCCGGCCCTGTACCGAGAGATACTGCCGGTAAAACTGCTCGGCACGCGCGTAATCGCCCGCGGCAAAGCCCGCGCCCGCCCATAAAAAAAGGATCCTGCCGGCGCTCTCCGAACGCGGATAATTGCCGACGATAGACTGAAGATAGCGGGCGTTGTTACCGCCCTTTCGGCCGAGCTCCTGTGCGAAATCATATAACACGCTCTCCACTCCGGGATGGCGCGCATGCGCGGATTGCAGGATCTGCGCCGTTTTCTCAGCGTTTTTAAGATCAGAGGCTCCGGTGTATAACTCAAGAAGCCGCACCAGGGCATCGTATCTTTTTTCGGCACCCGCCGACGATACGTACCGGTTTAGAAGCTCGACCGCCTGTATATATTCATTTTTCAACGCGTGCGCCATCCCGAGATAATAAACGGCCTCCCTGAGATATGGCGATGAGGGGTTGATCGCCCTTATTTTATTGAATCCGTTAATGGCCGCCTCGGGATCGTTGCGTTCCAGCGCGACCCTCGCGATGAGGAACTGGACCTGGTCATTCCCCTCATTTTCGGGATAGGTGTTGATGAGAAGCGAGAGTATCCTTTCGGCGTCCTCATAACGCTTTACATCCACATAAACCCTGGCCAGAAGGGATAGCGCCCCCCGTTGCTCCTCCTGGTCGGGCAGCGAAACCGCGTCCTCCAGGTAGGGTATGGCCTCGGCTGGATCCCTCTTGAGGTAAATACCGCTCAGTACGAGCGCCGCTCGGCTTCGCAGGGCCATTATGCGTGTCGAGCTGCGCACCTCTTCGAGCAGCTCTATGCCCTCCTTTTCGTTATTCTGCCTGATGAGAATGTTTCCGAGCTCGTATTTGGCGTGGTAATACCATTCCGAAGACTTTCCGATTAGCAGAAAGGATTCGAGGAAGGATTTCGCGGAATACGTGTCTCCCAGGGCAATGGAGGACATCGCCTTGAAATACTGAGCGTCACAGTAGGGCGATTCCCTGAGCATTGTCTCCGGTATGCCGTAAAACGCCCTTAGCGCGTCGCGGTGTCTTCCCTTTAACTGGTAAATCCTTCCTATTATCATCCGGGCCTGGGCGTCACCGGCCCTGTCAGTTTTCGAGCTTATCAGCGACTCGAGTAGTTTCTGCGCCTGGTCATAATCTTCGTTTAGAAAGAGCGCCCTGCCTATCCACACGACCCGCTGGGCGTTTCGGGAGACATCGGAATTTTGGTTGATGGCCTCCTTCCATTCAATTACCGCCTCGTCGTATCGCGCCTGTTGGAAGTATATCTCGCCTATCCTGTCCAGGGCCGCCACTGTAAGCATCTCGTTGCGACTCTGGGAGATGAACCGCTTGAACTCCTCGATGGCGCGGATGTAATTTTTCAGATAATAATTGGATTCCGCTATCCAGTAGCGGGACTCATGGCACAGGTCCTGCGCCGTGCAGATGAGCAGGAAGCGGTTGAACTCGAATATCGCGTCTTTGTATTTCTTCTGATTGAAGATCGAAAGGGCCAGGTAGTACCAGGCGCGGTCGCGGTACTCAATCCCATCACCCGAATCGATTATCTTTCTGAACAGAAGCTCGGAGGAACCGTAATTTCCGGTCCTGAACGCCTCGGTGCCCTGCTCGTAGAGGGCCTGTGCGCCCATGGCGTAAGCGCTCGATCCCCATATCGTGAAGAGCGCCACCGTTATTACAATTGAAAAGCGGAATGATTTCATTTCATCGAGTGTATGAACTTTCGGATTCCATCCAGCACGTACTGTGACGATAACATCCGAACCCTCTCCCTGGCGCCGGGTATGGTCCTTGTGAACGCCCGATCCGCCGTCATTCCGGCGAACGCGAAGCACACCGTGCCCACCGGTTTTGTCTCCGTTCCACCCCCGGGCCCGGCAATGCCTGTCACCGCTGCCGCGATGTCCGCGCGTAAAACCCGAAGCGCGCCCCTTGCCATCGCGAGCGCCGTCGGTTCGCTCACGGCGCCGAAAGTATCCAGTACTTCACGCGAAACATCAAGAACATTACTTTTTACATCGTTTGAATAGGCCACCACCCCTCCCCGGAAAACAAGGGAAGCTCCCGGCACGTCGGTGATCCTTTTCGCCACAAGCCCCCCGGTACATGACTCGGCCAGAGCGAGCGAGAGACCCCTTTCGCCGAGAAGTCGAACGATCTCATCCTCGAGAGTGAGAGATGATGGATGGAGCATCCTTTCTCCGAACAACCGGGCCGCCTGCCTCATTATGGATTCAGAGGGGATCGGGTCAGAGCCTCGAGCCACGAATCGGACGGTGTTCATCCCGGGGGAGGTGGTAATTCCCCATTCGATTGAATCGAAAGGGATGTTCATGCCGGCCACCAGATCGTTCACTTCCGCCTCGCGCATCAGCACCACTCGCAGGGTGAGGGAGTCCCTCCCTCCGTCTGGGAACAGCGAGAACAGGTACGGCTCGACCCTGTTTTGAAACATCGGCCTCATTTCATGAGGAACTCCCGGAAGCGCGATTAAAACCTTGCCATGCCGCTCAAGGGAAAATCCTGGGGCAAGCCCCACTTCGTTCTCTAAGATCCTCGCACCCCGGGGAACCGACACCATCTTGATGTCTCCGGGAAGCATCTCCCGCCCCATCGCGCCAAAAAACGCTTTCGCTCGTTCCAGGGCCGCCTGGTTGACTTCCGGCACGGCCTCGAAAATCCCGCCGACAACTTCCACGCTTAAGTCATCCTCGGTCGGCCCGAGACCTCCTGTAAGTATTACGATGTCCGCCTCGTCCAGAGCGGAGAGAATGACCCGGCGAAGATCGCCCGGGACATCGCCGACCGTGTGGTGTGCGACAACGACAAACGCGGTGGGGAAAAGCCGGGCGCTTATAAACGGCGCGTTAGCGTCCGCGATATGGCCGTGTACGAGTTCGCTTCCAGTGGATACTATTGAAACGCGCTTCAACGCCGCCCTCTACATCTTCTCCGGGGCGGAAACCCCAAGAAGCCCCAGTCCGTTTTTCATAACGATCCGTACGCAGTCGCACAGCGCCAGGTTCGAATTCGCCTCGACCTGGTCCTCCGCGAGCACCCGGTGCTCCGTATAGAACCTGTGATACGCCTGGGCGAGTCTCATGAGGAAGGAGGCTATCCGGTGCGGCTCGAAGGCGGCGGCCGCGTCCGCGATCTCCTCCGGAAAGCGCGCCAGCAGCTTCAGGAGCGCAAGCGCCTCCGGGTTCCGCAGCCGGGAGGCGTCCCTTCCAGCGGCATCGTACGCGAATCCGCGCTTTTCCGCCTCCCGGAAAATGGAGCATATCCTTGCGTGCGCATACTGGAGATAGAACACAGGGTTTTCCGAGCTCTGCCGTTTTGCCAGCGCAAGGTCGAAATCGAGATGGCTTTCCATGGAGCGCATTATGAAAAAATACCTGGCCACGTCGATACCTATCTCATCGATGAGTTCTCTCATGGTGGAGAACCTTCCAAGGCGCTTGGACATCTTCACCATCTCGCCATCCATCACCAGGTTTACCTGCTGTGCGATCAGCACCCTGAAGGCCTCATCGGGGCAGCCCAGGGCCTTCATGGCGCCTGCAAGACGGGAGATATATCCGTGATGGTCCGGCCCCCATATATCCACGATGAGGTCGTAGCCGCGCTCCTTCTTGTTCCGGTGATACGATATATCGGCAAGCAGGTACGTCGGTCTACCGTCATCGCGAACCACGACACGGTCTTTATCGTCCCCGAAATCCGTGGAGCGGAAAACCTTTTTACCCTCCTCCTCGTAAATCACTCCGAGCTCTACGAGCGTCCGCAAGGTTTCCTCGACGCTTTCATCGGCGTGAAGTACACTCTCCCGGAACCAGCGTTGGAAGTTGACATTGAAACGTTCGAGGTCCCGTTTCTGCCCGCTCACATTGTACTCCACGGCCCTGCCGGCCATGAAATCGATGAGCGCCTCCTCGCTCGCGATGGCGTTTACTTCCCGTTCGTAGTTGTCGCGGATATGCGCCGCTATGTCGCGCACGTACTCTCCGTGATAACCGTCTTCGGGAAACTCCATCTCAATCCCTTCGAGTTCTCGATACCTGCACAGCACAGAGCGTCCAAGCAGAATGACCTGGTTTCCGAAATCGTTGACGTAGAATTCCCGCTCCACAATATCGCCGCAGGCCTCGAGAAGGTTGGCCAGAGTGTCCCCTACGGCCGCCGCGCGCGCCGATACGATATTGAGCGGCCCGGTCGGATTCGCCGACACAAACTCTATATTGACGCGCCTGGGGATTGGCTTTGCCTGCCTGCCGTAGCTGTCGCCCTCGCCCAAGACATCTTCCATCCGGCTGAACAAAAATTCCGGTGAAAGAAATATGTTTATAAACCCGGGCTTTACGACCTCGACGGAATCGGCCAGCTCGCTTCGTTCTATATACGGCTTGAGCACCGCGCCTATTTCGAGTGGGGACTTCTTTAAAACACGGGCGGATTCCAGCGCAACAGGCGTGGAATAGTCTCCATGTTTTTCCTCGCGTGGATATTCGATTTTTGCGGACGGAAGGTCCACCGGGCCAAGGACGCCATCGGCCGCGGCACTGCGTAGCGCCGATTCCACCACCTCGGCGATCCTGTCTTTAACGTTCAATTGGGCACCTCGCAGACTTATATAGGGATAAAATCTCCCCGCCGTGGAAATATTTTGTCAACACTTTAATAAATTACTTGAAAAACCGGATAATTCCGGCGAGCATTTGTGGCAACTCTTCTTTATTCCGAATATAAATCAAGGGGCATCGTATGAACAACAAGTTCATTCAGGAGCACAAAAACCATATCATAGCCTTCATCATTTCCATATCCCTTTTCCTCGTCCTTGCCTTCGTTTATACACAGACGCGCATTCTGGATGGCCTCGAAAACGGGGCGGTCAACTTCCGTTTCTTTCTTAGAGATCCTTCCGAAAAGGCCAAAAAGCTGCAGGAAGGCGTCCGCGTTACGAAGAAAAACCCGCGCTCACGCGACGACATCATCATTCTCGGCATAGACGAGAACACCATCCGCGAATTCACCGGCCATAAGATACACTGGCCCTTCCCCTGGGACATCCACGCGAAGTTTACCCGATACGTGGCGACCGGAAACCCCAGGGCGATTTTTTTCGATATAATGTTTCTCGACCACAAGAAAAAAGAACAGGAGTTGGCAGACGCCATACGCGAGGCCGGGCAAGTCTTTCTGGACTTCCCTTTCGAAACCGAGGAGGTTGATGTCAAATATGCGGACACAGAAGAGCGCATGTCGGTCCTCAACCGCGTGCGCTTCCCCGTGGACCCATCGGACACGAGCTACGAATGGGCCGAAGAGGCCGTTCCTCCCACTCCTAAGCTTGCCTCGGCCGCCATGGGGATCGGATACGCGAACATACGCCCCGACCCCGACAGCGTCAACCGCAAACTGCCGGTAGTAATAAAGCACAAGGGCTACTACTATCCCTCGATCGACCTGGTGCTTACGATGCGTTACTTCGGAATCGCCGCCAGGGACGTGGAGATAAAAATGGGTAAATACGTCCGCCTGATGAACCTGCCGGCGGAAAAAATGAAGAAGCCTAATCCCGGGCGGGAAATCCGCATCCCGATCGATAAAGAGGGCTTTATGGACATCAACTTTATCGGCGGCCCGGGAAGCTTCCAGAACTACCCATATTATTATTTTTATAACGACGGCAAAATAACCAACCGGTCCCTCGAAGACAAGATCATCTTCGTCGCGGCCTACTCGGTGACGGGAATATCCACCGATATTCACAAGTCCCCATACGGCGACCTTTTCGGGATCGAACATCACGCCAACGCGCTCAACACCATCCTCAACCAGGATTTCATCATCAAGTTCACCGAATGGGAGAACATCATCGTTCTTCTCGTTATAGCGATCATTATCGGGCTTCTGTTGCCGAGGGTCTCCATCCTTATGTCGATTCTGTTTTCCACCGGCCTCGGCCTTGCATATATAATCGCCGCGTACCTGCTGTTCGATACTATGAATCTATTGTGCATTTTCGCCACCCCGATCATACAGATTGGCGGGACCTTCACCATGATAACCGTATATCGTGTATTGACCGAACAACGCGAGAAGAAGTACATCCGGCAAACCTTCTCAAAATTCGTATCCAAATCCGTGGTGGACGAGCTCCTCAAAGACCCGGACAAGCTGAAACTGGGTGGAGAGAAAAAGATACTCACGGTGCTTTTTTCCGACATCCGCGGATTCACAACCATATCCGAGCGCCTTACGCCAGAGGCCCTTGTCGAACATCTCAACGAGTATCTCCAGGCCATGACTGACATAGTGTTCAAATACCTGGGCACACTGGACAAATATGTCGGTGATGAGATCATGGCCTTCTGGGGCGCGCCCATCCCGCAGGAGGACCACGCGGTGCTGGCCGCGCGGGCGTCCGTCGAAATGATGAGGGTGCTGGGCGAGCTCAACAGGAAATGGGTTGCGGAGGGCAAACCGGAGCTCCACATCGGCATAGGTCTCAACACCGGCGACATGGTGGTGGGGAACATGGGCTCCTCGTCGCGCATGGACTACACCCTGATGGGGGACAACGTCAACCTCGGCGCGCGCCTCGAAGGGACCAACAAGGTGTATGGCACCAACATCATCATCAGCGAGGCAACCTACGAATACGTAAAGGACCACATCGTCGCGCGCGAGCTCGATCTAATCCGGGTGAAGGGTAAAGAGCTCCCGGTTAAAATCTATGAGCTAATCGATATGAAAGAGGGATAATCCGGCCGAATCCTTCTTGGTCGAAACCTTCAGCACCGGATCGAAAAGGCGTCCCGTTATTACAAGCGGGACGCTTGTCATTTTTCCTGGAGTCTCGTCGCTTCCCTCAACCGCATAGCTCGCGCTAAGAGGGACACGAAGGCCTTCATCGGGACGATACGTACCATAGCCCGCGGCGCTCAGGGAGTCTCCGCTGAAATTCATGTTGCTCAGGTACAGGTTCTCCCCGACCTGGTTCGCCGAGAGGGTCGCCCGCGTAAAATCGATACTCCCGAACGCCGACTTGTCGTATCCGCAGCCATTAAGGAATTCGGCCAGCCGGTTTTGAAACGCAGTTTCGCGGAGATGCCCCGATTCCGCCGTGAGGTTGAACTCCATCTTACCATTGTCGATCAGATGCGCCTTCCTGTTGCCGCTGAATTCGAAGCTGAAATCCGCCCCCAGCCTACCCGATACGCTTCCTCCGACGCCCAGATTGCGGGCGAGCTCCTCCAGGTCGATCCCCGAGACCCTGCCCGTAACCGACCCGCCCGGATAATCGCTTTTCAGATATGCCCGCATATCGAGCCCGTAGTCGCCTCCCAGGCCGGAGATTGAGAACCGCTCGAGCCTGAGATATCCATCGGCCAGTCGAATAGCCGCTTTAAAATCGGAGAGCGCCTTCCTGCCGCCGAACAGGACATTGGCAGCCCTGATCTCACAATCGATCATATTATTGTTCACGAACGATCCCAGTGGGGTTTTCATGAAAAACCGCTGTTCATATCCGCTCGTCCTGTCCTCCAGGGCCTCCCCGTAGAGCCGTCTGACGCTTTGAAAGAGCGCGCCAGCCGGGATAATGGCCTCCATCACTTTCGATTCGAACGAAAGCGAGCTTTCGGAAACCAGAGGAAACCATGCGCTGACAAAACCGCCGCCGCGAAAGTCGAGATCCGAACGCTCCTTCCGGAATTCCGCGGAAATCGAGAAGGCCCCGTCCCTGATCCTAACACGCGCCCCCGGCACCGAGAGAAGCACCCTCCTGGAATTTCCGGATTTTTTGGTTACCGCGAGCCCATCCGCGCCGGCAAATAGGGACACCTCTACCGCCCGGTTATGACGCATATCATAGAACACCCGGCCCGCCCCCTCGAGGCGGCCGTCGAATGATACCCCCTCCCAGGGGGTCAGCCATTCGGACATCCGGGCGAGGTCAATCCCGAATCGCTCGAGCCTGAGGTCGAAATATTCCTCCCCGCCATTACAACTGTAGATGCCCTTGGCGATCAGCCGAGCGGAATCGTCACCGGCCTCAAACCCACGCACGACGATCCGGCCCCCGGCGTCGAGCACATCCAGGGCCATCGATATGTTCATGTTTTCGTTCGCGATGACATTGCGGGCGCCTTCACGGCCGCGCTCCACGATATTCAGGTTGTTTAGCGCTGTCGAACATTCGATACTCGCATGGGGGCCGGTTGAGTGAATGATCGCGTTGATGGACAAGCCTCCGAAAACCGCAAGTGACGGGAAAGGCAGTTTGGGGTTGAGATACGAGACATCGAAATTCTCGATTGACAGCCTGTGCATGGAGGAATATCCGGGCCGGGCTCCATTTCTATATATGGTCCCCGAGGCCGAAAACCCGCCCCTTCTGATCTCCCTGCTGCCGAAGGGCGCCAGTGTGCCGCTAAGCCTGTATGCAATACCTTCATCGTCGAAACGGGCTTCGAGGTTCACCTTTGTGCTTTCGACAACGATCCTGCCGTCGACAAGGTTTTCGATTGCGGTGACCCTTCCGTTTGAGATAATTATGGTAAAATCCGCGGCATCGATATTGCCGATCTCATCGAGGGGCTTTCCGGACATAAACAGGTCCCGGAGGGTATCGCCGTAGGTGCGGTCATAGCGTTTCAGGAGGGTAATTCTTGGATCCGCGAAGCGGATCCCGTTTATACAGACCCTCCCCTTTAGGAGCGACCACAGATCGACGCCGATCGTTACAGACGGGCTTTGCACGAGGCTTATGTTGTCATTGAAATCGCTCGAGATGGACATATTGAGGCTGCTTATCTGGAGGTCGCCCATTAACGACATGCCCACATCCTCGAACTTGACCGCCTTTCCGAGGTTCTCCTTGAAAAAAGCCGTGAGGGATTCCTTGAGCATCCTCTCCGGCGCGCTCCAGAAAAGGAAAAGGCGAAGCATGGCCAGGACGAAAACCACGCCCGCGACGGCGATTCCGGATTTAAACAGTATTGACTTTTTTATCGCTTTCCTTATCATGCTGGATACGATATATTCGCCTGAATTATGAATAAAACGACTTCGAGCCGGAAGTCCTTGTGCTTGGCCCGAAACGGGTCGAAAAGCCGTTATAAAAACCGGGCGGTCGAATTAGCGGTCTACGTATTAAAGCAGTCATGGCTCGTCGTCAAGCATATTAGGCCGTACGAGGAACAGGCAGGCCCATGCCGGAAAAACGATACATCAGGAAGCTGCTGCAGATATCCGAGAGTTTCGATGTCGACCTCTACAAGGACCCCGGATTCCGGAGATCCCACGTCTCCTTCGAGGGGATGCCCCGCAAGCACGCGAGCGATTCGAAGAAAGTGGTGCTTCTTACCGACCCCTTCTCGGACGATAAGCTGTTCTATGAGTTCCCAGTGAGCTCCATCAGCTTTATCGAGGAGATCGGAACGATCACGTCCGTGGACGGCCGCAGCGCCCAGAAGCTTAGGTTGTGGATAAAAAAGGGGACGGTTGGGCTGAAATATTCTCCGTTTATCGTCTGAAAGGCGACGGGAAAAACAAAACAGATTAAATAATATTTGCATTTTACATCACCATCGCTATTATTATTCAGGCATACGTTTATCGGTTCCCATCCCCGGGAGGATGTCCGGCGGGATATTAGCGCATAATCCCGCTTCGTTTCTCCGACAGCCCGTAGGATGGCTTCAGCCGCGTGAGACGGCCCCCCGGAACAGGGGGAATTTTTCATCTATCGGAAAAACTGATGGCCAAGCGCGCGATCCAGACCATTCGTGAGAAAAACATAGTAATCAACAACATCATCGAGATGATGCTGGCGCGCAGCAACTTTCTGATCTGTGGCCACAAAAGTCCCGACGAAGACTGCATCGCCAGCATGGTGGCCTTCGCCATACTGCTCACCAAATTCGACAAATTTCCCCAGATATATCTACCCGGCTCAATTCCCGACAACCTTCAATATCTGGTGAAAATCTGTAAATACAATTCAATCCGGATTGTCAGCGGAACGCGCAGAATATTGAACAGCATCGACGCAATCGTAATCTGCGACACCCCGAAGCCCTCGATGCTCGAGCTTAATCCCAGAATAGCGCGCATGATGAAAGACGATTCAATCGTCAGGATAGAGATAGACCATCATCTGGGCGGAGACAGCGATTACATAGGCATGCCGGAGTACTCGCTCGTTACCGCCGCCTCCTCTTCGAGCGAGCTTGTCGGCTATCTCGCGCTGAAGCTCCGCACCAGAAAAAAACTGCTCAACAAATACCTCATTTCAGATCCGTTCTCCAGGAATTTCGTCCTCGCCATACTCACGGGGATACTGGGCGATACGCAGAAGGGGCAATTCCTCAAGTCCCGCAGGGAGAAGAAGTTTTACGACATCTTTTCCGGGATGTACAACACCATCCTCGAACGCATGACCGTGCGTGACACCAACTTCACCAACATGGAGCAGATATTCGAGGAGCTCCAGCACCTCACGGAGAGGGAGGTGGCCTGCTTTAATTACATCAACGAGCGCAGGCGTTTCTCCGAGTCGATAGGATATGTCATACTGCACGAAGACGATATGGACCACCTGTACCGCGAATTCGACCACGAGATAATAACCACCGTAACAAAGGCCATAGCCAACACTCTCGCCGAGAAAAGCGGACGGCTCAGCCTTATATGCTTTGCCGACCAGGCGGGTGGCGAGAAACTTGTGCAGTTTCGAATGCGCCGCGGACACCTTTTCAGAAGCTTTGACTTGCGTGACGTTTTATACATCCTGAACATAGCCAACGGCGGCGGGCATGAGGGAGCCATTGGCTTCCGCTTCCCCCAGAATAGCATTCCGGATATAGATCGCTACGTGGAAGAGATGATCCCCGTAATAGAGGATGCCGTGGAGCGCGCCGTTAAGGCCTGACGGCGGGACCTATTTGGCCTTTCTGAGTTCGCTCAGCTCGTAAAGCGCGAGCTTATTGTCCGCATCGAGATTTATCACCTTTTCGAAACAACGTATCGCCTCGTCGCGGTTCTCACGCTTCTTGTGCGACATGCCCAGGGCGAAATGCGCGTTCGAGAAATTCTGGTCTATTCTAACGGCCTCCTCGAGCATGTAGATCGAGTTCTGGTAATCCATCATTTGATAGTAGGCCGCGCCGGCGATATAGTAGGCATACTTGTTGCGCTTGTCCGCCTCTATATACGACTGGATTGTTTCGATCGTCCTGGCGTAGTTGTTCACGCGGAAATAGTTCTTCGCCAGGTTATATAATAGCTTCCTGTTGTCCGGATACAGGGAAAGCCCCCGCTCGAGGTGCTCGATGGCCTCGTAGTGCCTGTTTTCCGACACGAGCTTTTTCGAATTTTTGATGATATCCACCGCCGCGTCGCGCGCGAGCTCTGTGACGACCAGCGTGATGTCGTCCTCAACCTGTGCGCTCCCTATGAACCTCTGCACGTCCTCTATGATTGCGCTCGTAAAGTCCTCCAGGGGGAGATTGCGGTTCTTTACTATTACGGACTGCAGCCTCTCCAACGAATACTCGCGGCGTTCGGAATCGATGGCCTCGGGGATTCCGTCGGTGTACATGATAAGGCGGTCCCCGTACTTCATCTTCGTGGTCTTCTCTTCATAGGTATCGCGCGCCTCCTCGATGGCTCCGATAAACAGCCCGTTGGTATCGAGCAGCTCCGTGGCCTCCGCCCCAGCCCGCAGCAGAATGGCCTTCTGGTGGCTCGCGTTGGCGTAGGTTACGGAATAGTCCTCGTCGATCGCCAGGAAAAAACAGGTCAGGTAATCCTGCGTCTTTACGTGTTCGATGATGTTCTGATTGACCTCCTGGAAAATTCTTCGGGGGGAGTCGTGCTTGTTGCACGCATTTCCGAAAGAGATCTTGGCCATCGTCGTAACCAGGGCCGCCGGGATGCCGTGGCCCGATACGTCGGCCATCAGCAGGCCCAGCTTGTTGCCTTTTAGCTGATACACGTCGTAGAAGTCGCCTCCTATTTTCTCCATGGCGATGTAACGTATGGAGAACTTGAGCTCGTTCCAATCGTCGATCCTTCCCGGAAGAATGCCCCGCTGTATGGTGCTGGCTATATCCAACTGTTTCTGGATCAGATCGTCGCGCTCCTTGAGGTCCGCAAGCGCCCCCTGCAGCTCGGCCGTGCGCTGCTCCACCTTCATTTCGATGTTTTTCCTGTACTCCCGTATCTCGCGCGCCATTTCGACGAAGCCGAACTCAATTGCGGAAAATTCCCTGTCGAGCGAGAGCACCCGGAACTCCGCGTCGCCGCCGGTGGAGATCTCCCGGGCCACGCGGCTTATCTCCTTGAGGACGCGTAAAATAGAGTTGGAGTTTACCGCCATGAGAAAAACCATCGACGCGATTGCCACAATGAGGTAAACGATGACGGCGGTTAAATCGGCCTTGTAAAAGAAACGGCTTTTTTCCATCAGGGCCGCGAAGGTAAGAAGCGCCAGTACCATAAGAATTAGAAAAAACGAGAACTTGACCCGGACGCCGCTCAGCACCCTCGGGTGGGTCACTATTCCCCGCGCGAGGAGCGTGTTGTAGCAGGTTGCGCGCTCGTAACCGGTTATGATCTCCGTAAAAAGATATGTCGACATGCCGTACAGAACGAAAACAACAACGAGCCCGATTCCGATCGCCTTCCCCATCATCTTGAAAATAACCGGATCGAACGTGCCGCCGAGCGTCATGTCCGCGTATATCGCGATTACGGTCAGTATTCCAGTAAGCACTACGTAAAACACCGAGGATAGCATATTGTACAGCGGAAGGTCCGAGATGTACCCGTACAATTCGCGCAGCTCTTCGTCGCTGATCTCCCCCTTCAGCATATCGCCGTCGAACCGCCTGTTGATCATGCGCAGGGAACTGAAAAACGCCGGGATGCCTATGCGAGAGAGTATTCCGAACTGAAGATAGTGCAGCATGGTGGCCGACAAAACCGCCCAGGGAAGCCATTTGACGATAATGTTGGTTATCTGCTCGATGGAGGAGAGGAGGAACGAGGTACTGAGAAAATATCCGAATACCGCACCCAGCCATCCACCCAAAACGGTAAGGAAGGCGAGCGCGAAGGTATAGCTTATTTTTCTGGCGAGGAAATAGAATAATCTCATATCGGCACCCTGTCAGCCTGGATCACGCGCACCTTCACAACGCGACAATCGCGAAAACCCCGAAGTGGTCCGAGGGGTGGACTCCCTCGTGAAGACGGTCGAAACACACCGCCGCGTCCACAACCGGTCCGGTCCCAAGCGTCTCGTTGAGCAGTATAAAATCTATCCGCTTGCCGGTTGCCTCGTTCATACTGTTGAGGTGTTCGTATAAAGAATCAAACCTTTTTTCGGTATCCCCCAAATAAAAGCTTCTGATGTTCGTGTTCGCCGAAGGGTCCCATGTGTGGCCGGGCTGGCGGGAAACGCGGGCGTACGCGTCGATATATCCCTTGTCGATAAGAAGCCGCATCTCTGGGCTCGTTATCTCCGTATTGAAGTCGCCCAGCACGGCAAGAGGGGCGTCGGCGGGGACCACGGAATCCAGGTATTCCGACATCAGCCTGGCCTCGCCCTTGCGCCACTCGTTATCCGCAACGAGCGACTCGACGGCCTGCCTGTATTGATCGCTGCTGTAGTTCCATTTGTCCCTCAGCCCCTCGAGCGTCCGTCGTGTGGCCGCGTCATCGAGAGGCGACGCGTGCCAGTGGGTCACCGCGGCGTACAGGTGCCGGCCGTTGACCCTAAGTCTCCCGACGAGCACCTGGGTGGCGTCCTGCGTATGGAACGAGAACATATTGCCGACGCACCCTCCGCCCGAGAGCTGCTTTCTTCCCACGAATGAGAGAGACATGTCCTTTTTTGCCAGTAGCGCGTCTCCTTCCCGCAGGTTCCAGGGCAGGCCCAGCCTGCCGACATGGAGGCCGGAAACCCCCACGTGATAGATGTAATCGTAATCGATGTCCCTGGCCAGCCGCTTGATATAATCCGGAAGGAAGTTGGCCTCGTTTATGCCGATTATATCCGGATCGAGCCGGCGAATCTCCGATAACAGGGACTGGTAGCGCAGCTCCCGCCTCTCAGGCGCTTCGTATTCTCCCATGACCAGAGTGCCCTTGTAATCGAGCCCGGACCAGACATTTATGCTCATTAATTTCAGGTTTTCTCTGACGGCCCCGGCATTGTCATCTTTTCTCCCGCATCCGAGTATAATTATGCCGGTAAAAACCGCGATAAAAGCTGATAGAAAACGTGTGCTCATTGGGTACCCCCTCACAGAGGTTTATCCACATTTGTGGATAAATCTGTTAATAATTGTATCATTTTTACACATAGAATTTTCAACTATTGTTGTTCTATTTTCCGTCAGATTCTATATCGAGCAGGGCCGGAGCCTTAATGCAACGAAACCCGCCTGCGGGATCGCTGTACAGGTTCGGCATTCCACCGATCTGCCTTCGCGTTACTCTCACGCTTTCGGCCCTGCTGAACCAGGCGCCCCCCCTCAGCACCTTGAATCTGGTCCCGAAACGCCTGTCGGCATAATTGTTTCCCGGGTAGGCCCTGTACCAGTCGGTCGTCCACTCCGGGGCGTTTCCCGACATATTCACGACCCCGAAAGGCGAATCGCCTATGCCCTCGAACGATGTTACCGGAAGGAGCCCTCTGAGCCTGGAGCCTTTGATCTCCTTTCCCTTTCCGGCATCCTCCCAGAATTCCAGGGTATTCGACCTTCCCGATTCGAAGCCTCCACCCCATGGATATTGGCGGTCCGATCCAGCATCCTTCCCGGCGCCCTGGGCCGGCGCGGGTCCCCTCGCGGCTTTCTCCCATTCCATTTCGGTTGGGAGGCGCTTGTTTGCCCAGCGGGCATAGGCCTCGGCCTCCATCCAGGTTACCATTACCGGAAGCTCCATCTCGGACTGATCAGGAACGCGCTCCTTCCATGATCCGGGGTATTGGCCGTTTGTCATGCGCACATACCTCAGAAAATCGGCGTTGGACACCTCGTGCCGATCGATGTAATAATCCCCCAGCTCCATGATCCGCTCTGGCGCCTCGTCTCTCTGGTCGGTATCGCTTCCGAAAACGAATTTTCCCGCGGGGATGAGCACCATTTCTCGACCGTCGACCGGCGACATGATTCTGCTTTTATAGACGACAGTTTCCCTTTTCTGGGGCTCGGCATAGTCCCTCGTCTTCCTTTCGGCCTCTACGCGCAGCCCTATTTCGAGGCCGGCCCGGATGGATGCCTCGTCGGCGGGGTTGTCGAGAGAATAATACGCGATAACCCTATACCAGCCGCGCATGCCCTCCCCCGGCTTGTCGGATGAAACGACCGATATCCTTCCGATCACACGCTCGCCTTCTACGAGAAAATACGAATCCGATAGCGGTCTCGAGTCGAATCTCAAGGTTAAAAGGCCGTCTTTTCGTTTGGACTCGACCCTGGCGAGTATGCTATAATTCTCCGCCCCGGAAATACCCGACGTCGCGAACGTAATTGATAGAAGGCACACGATCAGGCGTCCGTATTCCTTAAACGATCTCTTCATTTCCCATTACCCGCTATCGATTCCGTCCGGGGCGCCCTTACGCCACGCGGTCCTTAGCTCTGGAATATGGCCCTATCCGGCCAGCGCATGCAGGTAAGCATGCCGCCGTACACAGCACCGGTATCCAGTCCGATTATATTGCGCCTCTCGTCGAACCACGGCCTCGACATCACCCCGGAAAAATGGACCGCGGGAGTGTGGCCGAAGATGATCGTTTTGGGCCAGCGCTTGTCGGCAAGATAAAACTCCTCGCGAATCCACAGCATATTCTCCTCCGTCTGGAGGTCCATCATTGTTATTTTCGGATCGATTCCCGCGTGGACCGCAATAAAATTGTCCGTTTCGTGATACATGACGAGTGAATTGAAAAAGTCCACGTGTGACGAGGGCACCCTGAAGGCGCCTTGGGCGCGCCTGTAGCTTTCGACCGTTCTCTCTCCGCCGTTACGGAAATACAGGCCATCGTCGCCGCCGGCCAGATATTCAAGCAGCATGGATTCGTGGTTCCCTTTGAGAAATATGGTCGAATGCAGCCTGGAAAGCCCAATGAGGAACTCAATCGTCTTGTAGGAGTGCGGGCCCCTGTCGATATAATCTCCGAGGAACAACAGGGTGTCGTCCTTTCGCAGGATTTCCCGCAGACGCTCGTACAGGGCCTCGAGCCTTGAAAGCATTCCGTGAAGATCGCCGATAATATAATACATCGAGCGGTCCATGCCTCCTATCAATCCTTCCCCGCGCCGGAGATCTCATCCATAAGAATGCCGATAACACTGTTCCCATCCGGCAGCGTCCCCGCCAACAAAACGCCGAAGATGACGTCCTCGTATCTTGCGGCGAACACGTACCCGCCGTCCGGTCGGAGCCTGAAAGCCGCCTGCCTGTCGCCGGAACTCGCTAGCGTAAAGCCGCCTCCGTCGCGGTCCAGCAGGGCTGTAAAATCGCGCATGGCCGATGAAATCGACGGCCTTCGCGAGTAGTACACCTCGTAAGGCGCCCCCCTGACCAGCCTCCGGCGAACGAACATTTCCACACTAAGCGGAACACCGGTCACCCCCTTCGGATAATAGACGAGATCGTTCCTCTTTTCATCGGCGCCGAACAAGCCGGACCACTCGGGCAGGTCGGATTCCACCGGCGGTATGGAGTCCAGAACGATTCGCGCGAAAATTACCGCATCAGCCCCGGCCTCCGGCCTGTCGGTGACGATCGAAACGAAATGGGCGCCCTTTCTTAGCAGGAGGCCGCTTTTGAAGGCCGTTATGTCGTCCCCCCCGAGCGGCGGAGCCGGTATTCCGCTTACAGCGGCCGCCTTTCTGGCGTAAAAACCGAATGCATCTACGGGCGAACCAAGCCTGTAAACCCATACTGCAAGCGTTTCCGGCCTGCCCCCCAGGGGCCTGTAAATCGCCATCGCCACGCTCCAGGCTCTATACTCCCTTAGCAGTGCCGCGTCGGACTCCATATACAGGGCCATATTCGTTTTATCGAAACGGTGCGGTCCGTCCACTATCTCCCATCCGGGAATATCGGACTCCCTGGGCAACAGGAAGTATACATCCGGATCGCCCTCTCTAAGTGAGGCGCATGAGGCCAATCCCGCGACCAGGACGGCCGCGGCCCCCATGATGATGCTTTTCGCCGATATTCCTTTCGGGCTTGAATGCTGCGCCATCACCACCTTCATAATACTAAATTATTCGGTCGCGGAAAACGTCAAAGTATGCGACACTGCGACGGCCTTTTGGCTTAACATGTCGAAGGCGTATGTGGATAACAACCAAGGAGGTACGTTTCGTTGTGCTCGGATGTCGGCCTTACCTGCTTAGGAAAAGTATCTCGTCTTGAATTCCCTGAATTACTTCCTGATTATGTATTTTCTTTTTCTCACCGTCTTTTAAAGAATAGACATAGAATACCTTACCGCCAAATTCTTCAGTAAATTTTTTATGAGTTAACATTTGATTGTTTCTTTCTTTAAAAATTTCTGGTATATGGGATACTCCACTTACTGGTTTGATTTGAAGCCCAATATATTTGTCTTTTACTTTTATAAAAAAATCAATGTTGTATAATCTATCCCATTTATCCGGGGCCGGTTCAATTTTTAAATCAATGACTTGTTGTAATTGCCCGTAAATAGTCTTTATTTCCGTCATGTATCCGTCAAAAGTACGGTCGATTACAAGTTTAAACATATATTGTATGCATTCTTCTTCCGTAATATCTTCAACTTCTGCGGCTATTACTTCTGTTATTTTAATATATAGCTTCTTTCCTAAATCTTCAATATGTTCTTTAGGACGCACCTTCTCAAAATAGTAGCATTTCCAATCTTCAACCGATCTTGGCGAACATTTCCTGATTTCTTGGGAAACTGCACCAACGTTTCTTTTAAAATTTAGTTGGAACCGATTCATTGCACTGTTTAATATCCACTCCTTTGCCATCCATTACTCCATTATTGTCTCTTAGATTAGAAAATTTATATCTTAAATCATAGTCGGTACGGGTATCCACTTTTGCAAATCCGGATTTAAGAATATAACTATTTATGAATATTTTGTTTTTTAGATAAACATATGCATGAATCATGTCTTTTGTTACTGGACGATACTTTTTATCATATTTTAGAATTACCTCTTTTTTCAATACGAATTCGTTTAAATAATTTACTAATTCGTCGATTTTTTCAGGGTCAATTATAACTCCTAATAATTTCACCTTTAAGCCCGTATTAAGAATAAGAGTGTCGTTATTTTCAATTGAAACGACTTTATAACTATTATCTCCTTTTTTAAATTTCAATAATTTTGGATCTATCTTGTAATCAGCATCTTGAACGCTCGGATTATATTGGACTTCATTATCCTCTTCTATAATAGTTATATTCTGGTTTATTATTTCAAGAGAATGATTGGAAAATAAACAATCTTCGGGGAAACCTAATTTATTTTTAATTATTGATAGGTAATCTCCATTGATTTCGTAACCTACAGCGTTTCTGTTTAAATCTAATGCCACTTTTACAGTCGTTCCGCTTCCTAAAAATGGGTCTAAAACAGTTTCACCATAAAAGGAAAACATTTTAATTAGTCTTTTCGGGAGTTCATCAGGGAACATTGCCTGGTGTTCGATTTGCTTTGCGCCACCAAAATACCAATGGCCGGAGAAGTATTCCTTCCACTCTTCTTTCGTTATCTCAGATTTCTTTTTTATTTCTATATCTTGCTTAATACTGTCACCCGGTTTTTTAAATATAAGGATGTATTCATAATCTATCTCGACCATTCCATTGGGAGGATAAGGGAAAGAGCCCATTATTGTAGCACCGCCGGTCGTGTTCATTGAAGTTTTTTTTTGCCAAATAATCGATCCCATGAAATCGAAACCAATACTTTCACATTGGGAAATACACTCTGAATGAAGTGGAATTATTTTATACCTTCCGTAAATAATAGATCGAGCAAATTGGTCGCCGATGTTAATGCATAGCCTTCTTCCAGGTTTAATTACCCTATAACATTCTTTCCATACTTTATATAAATCCTTTAAATATTCATGCAGGTTTTGCCCAAATCCAATTTGTTTAACGTTTTCATAATCTTTAATTTGCCAGTATGGGGGAGACGTTATTATTAAATCTATTGAGTGATCTCGAGTCTCACTCATTGAGCGACTATCGCCAATAATTATTTTAGAATTCAAAACCGTAATCCTGCTTTAATATTAAGGCAACCTCCAATAATTTGGTTTTCCCATCCGCCGAAGGCGGGCGGGAAAGCCAAATTATTGAATATGCCTGTAGTTACATTTTATGGGAATCTTAATGCTGATTTTTGGAGATTCCCTTAAAAATTTATAAAGAACTATACAAATGAGTATGTAAAGCACATTTTTGTTTTTTTGGCAAACATGTAAGCAAATAATTTCGCCTACTCGGTCTGCCCCCGGCAGGCGCAGGCGCAAAGCCCGGTCGAATAGCGGGATTTCGGTCCCAAGCCGGGGCCTATTTTCTTACAGCCCGGGGATCTATCGCGTCCTGAAAGCCCTCGCCCACCAGATTATAGGCTGTTATGGTGATAAAGATGGCGAAACCCGGCACAAGGGTGAGCCACCAGGCGAAGTCCATAAAATCGCGCGACTGCGAAAGGATATCCCCCCAGCTCGGAGTGGGCGGCTGTACGCCGAAACCCAGAAAGGAAAGGGACGACTCGATAAGGATGGTCGAGGCTATGCCGAAGGTAGCCGAAACCAGGACCGGCGCGAGCGAGTTTGGAAGCATGTGCCTGAAAATTATGGAGCGGTCTCGCGCGCCAAGGGCTCGTGAGGCCTGAACGAACTCCATCTCGCGCACCTTTAGAAACTCGCCGCGCACTATGCGCGCGATTCCCGTCCAGCCGGTTATCCCTATTACGACCATGACATTTACAAGGCTCGGGCCGACGAGAGCCAGTATGGTCAGAATGAGAAAAAAGGTCGGAAAGCAAATGATTATTTCGATGAAGCGCGAGATGAGCATGTCGACCACGCCGCCATAATAGCCCGCGAGCGCGCCGATGATTATGCCCAGTGTAACATAGATGAACACCGCGATAAAGCCGACGAGTATCGACACGCGCGTACCATGGATCATGCGTGCCGCCAGGTCCCGCCCCTGTTCGTCCGTGCCGAGTATGTGCCGGGCCGAGGGCGGTATGACTATGGCGTCGAGATCGTACTCGGAACTCGTGTAAGGAATTGGCGGCATGATGACGAAGGCCTTTTCGGACTCCTCGCGAAAGTTTAGGCCGGCGAGCTCCGGATATTCGAATAAAATCGGGAAATACGCCTTCCCCTGCGAGATATAGATATAGGCTTTATCGTTGGCCAAAAGTGGGGCAAGCAGCGCGACAACAAAGAGCGCGAGCACCACCACAAGGCCCGAAAGCGCAAGCCTGTTGCGCCGGAACTCCCTCCATACGCCGGCCCAATAGCCTCGGGAGCGGATCATTGCCCTGCCTCCAGCCGTATGCGGGGATCGACCACGCCGTAGAGGATATCGGCGATGAGGATGCCGAGGAGCGTAAGCGCCGCGGAGATAGAGGCGATGGCCATTATGACCGGAATGTCGCGCGCTAGTATCGCCTCGAAGGCGAGCATGCCCATACCGGGGATGGAGAAGATGGATTCTACTATGACGCTTCCTCCAAGAAGCCCGGGGAGGATCGTCGCCATAAGCGTGACAAGGGGTACGAGAGAGTTTCTAAACGCGTGCACCAGGACCACGCGTTTCTCGGAGAGCCCCTTGGCGCGCGCAGTCATGATATACTGCTGGTTTATAACCTCGAGCATGGTGGCCCGCGTATAGCGCGAGAGGAAGGCGAAGCCCCCGTAGGTGAGGGTCGCCACGGGAAGCATTAGGTGCCAGGCAATGTTCAACATCCTGTCGAAAAAGCCGAAATCCTCCGCCCAGTCGGAGACTATCCCGCCCAGCGGAAACAGGTTGAGATAGTCTCCGCCCGAAAGCACCATTAGAAGCAGAAGCCCCACCCAGAACGACGGCAGCGAATAGAGCACAAAAAGTATCAGGCTCGAGACCCGGTCGTAGAGGGAGTCCTTTTTGAGCGCCGATAGAATCCCTCCCGGAATGGAAATGATGTACACTATTATCATGCTTATAATGTTTAGCGCCAGGGTGATGGGAAGCGCCTCGCCGATACGCTCCGCGACGGGCCTGCCGTCCTTTCGGGATGTCCCGAAATCGAACACCACGAGTTTCGAAAACCAGTCCCAGTACCCTACGATGACCGGCTTGTCGAGCCCGTAGAGCCTCTTTTCCTGTTCTATTATTTCATTGCCTATAGCTCCCGCTTTGAGCTCGCCCTGAAGTCCGGCTCGAAGCGTAGTATAGTCGCCCGGGGCAAGGCGTATCATTGCATAGGTGATGAGGCTTATGCCGATAAAGGTGGGCACAATGAGCAGAAGGCGTTTGAGGATGTATTTAATCATCGATCGCGGCGACCTTCCATTCGAGATAGTTGAGGCCGCGCAGGTGCACCTTTACGTCGCTGAAGCGTTTGCTGACGACGACCTGCGCGGGAGTGCAGTACAGGAAGGTGTACGGCTGCTCTTCGTGGAGAATTCGATGAAAGCGGTGGTACATCCTGATTCTTTTTTTCTCGTCGAATTCCTTTCGCAGGCGGATGATGAGGTCGTCGGCCTCGGCGTTCTTAAACGAACAGAAATTGGATCCGCCCGCCACCTGCGTCGAATGCCAGAGCTGATATGGGTCGTCTTCCCATGAGAGCGACCAGGCCAGGGTGACTGCGTCGAAATCGCGCTGGTGCAGCTTCTGTACGAACACGGCCCACTCGTAGCGGTTGATGTCCATCTCGATTCCGACCTTCGAGAGGTCCTCCTTCATGATGGTGCCCAGGCGCTCGGCGAACTTGCTCCCCGAGGGAATGGTAAAGGTAAACGCGAACTTTTTGCCCGCCCGGTCCAGAATGCCGTCGCCGTCCGTATCGCGCCAGCCGGCACGCGCCAGAAGCTCACGCGCACGCTCCGGGTCGTAGGGCCAGGGCTTTATGCTTTTATCGTAGCCCTTGCTGTAGATATAAGACGACCCGCTTACGACCTCGCCGATACCGAAGAGCAGCTTGTCGAGTATCGCATCGCGGTTTATCAGGTGCGTCATGGCAAGCCGGACCCGCCGATCCGCGAAAAGGGGCCGCGCCGCGTTCCAGCCGATGTAATTATAGGTTGGCAGGTAATACTGGAGTTTGTAAAAATTTTTTACGAACCTGTCGGAATTAGTCTGGCGCACCCATTGTATGGCGCGCACAGACATCATGTCCATCTCTCCTTTTTTAACCATTTGAAGCGCGATATTGGGCTCGGCCACGATTCGATACACTATGCGATGCAGATCGGGCGCCTTCCCCTTGTAGCTGTCGTTTCGGACGAGCACTATGCGCTTCCCCGTGTCCCAGCGCTCGAACCTGTAAGGCCCGGTCCCAACCGGGAAGCGGTTGTTTTTATGCGTGTTGAAGTCGGTGCCGTCGGCGAAGATATGCTCAGGCACGATGGGAATGGTTCCGCAGATCTCCAGGGCTCTGAAGTACTGTTTGGAATATAGGAACTCCACGGTGTAGCGGTCGATTTTACGAACCTCCCGCACATCGATGTAATACACCTTAAGGGGTGCGCAGGCCACCTTTGGGTCCTTAATGGTCCTGAATGAATAAATGATATCGTCCGCCGTGAGCTCCACGCCGTCGCTCCAGAATACGCCCTTTTTAAGCCTGAAGCGGTAGCGCAGCCTGTCCGGCGATATGGACCACGACTCGGCGAGCTGAGGAACGAGTTCGGCGGTATCGTAATCGCGGTCGAGAAGCGTTTCGTAGATGTGCTGGTTGATGGACGAGGCAACGGCCTCGGTGGAGGTGATGGGATTGAGATGCCCCGGCTCGGAACCAAGATGTATGTACAGCGTATGCCGGTCGCGCACTGACGAGAAGTCACCGCATCCGATTGGAAGCGAAAGCGCAACCGCGAGCGCTAGAGCCCTCGAAGAAAAAAACCGAAAGAATATTTTTACGATTCGATATTCGCCCGGAAGCTGGTCCATGGTCCGTGTACTGTACGGCCCCGCGTTCCCGTAAATCAAGCCTTTTTCCAGAAGCATCCCGCCTACGGCCTCGTAGACGGAAATTTTAGTTTTTTCCGAAAAAAAACCGTTATATTTCAGGTGCGAAACGTCTTCATTGTACGGGCGTCTTTCGCTTGACAAATGCGGGGAAAGCTACCCGTATTAATCCATTGAAACAAAGGAAGGAATGATGGTCGCGAGAAAGATAAAGGTGGACCTCCACTATCTGCGGCCGAACAACAGTTTCATCTATCCGTTATATTCAAAAAGCGGCGAGATGGTACTGGAGGCCCGCGTATTGCTCACCGCGGATAAGATTACCCAAATCACCGAAAAATACGGCCATATCCTCTATTATACCGACACCGGAGAGCGGGCAGTCATACCATCCTATCGGATGAAGATAGCGTACAACAAATCGCGCGAGATCATGGAAGAGATCATGAACACCGAGAAACTCTCGCGCGCCACGCTTCACGACGCCGAAAAGGTGGTGGAGGAGATAGTGCACGACCTCAATACCACCGACATCGAGGCGGTCGAGCTCCTTAAAGAGATGAAGTCCCACGACGAGTACCTGTACAATCATTCCGTAAATGTCGGCATTCTGGCCGCGCTTTTCGCCGGAAAGCACGGCGGCTTCACGCTCGACGAAATCAAATACATCGCCCTCGGCTCCTATCTGCACGACATCGGCCAGACCCGCATAGATAAACAGTTGCTCAACAAGGAGGGCAAGCTCACCATCACCGAGACGCAGAAGATGAAGCGACATCCGCAGCTCGGATACGAAATACTTAAGAACATGGAGCGGATAAGCCCCATAGTCCTCCAATCGGTTCTTTTTCACCACGAGAAGTACAATAACCAGGGATATTACGGCCTCCCCTACGAAAACCTGCCCGACTTCCCCAAGATCGTTTCCATCTGCGATATCTACGACGCTCTCACCTCGAAACGTCCCTATCGCGACGCCATTTCGGTGGAATACGCCCTCAAGGCCATCGTGAACACCATCGGTTCGCATTTCGATTACGACATCATCAGCGCCTTCATCAACGGGGTCGCCCCGATTCTCAATCACTCGCAGGGCTTCTACACCAAAAACGATTTCTGCGAGCTCAGCACCCAGGAGCTGGCCGTAATACGCGACCTGGGACAGAGGGATTACCTTAAGCCCCGGGTGACGGTCTTCTGCAAGTTCGTACGCGAAGGCAACAGGCTGGCGGTCAGTTTTCACCGGAAACCCATACAGGTCGATCTGGAGGTGGACAAGGAGCGGAGGATGACAAAGATCATCAGCAACGAGGCGCAGATCGCGGCCATTAAAAAAAAGCTCGAGGAGCGCGATTTCTTTTAGTCACCCGCCGCGCCGAATGCGGGTCTGATGGAACGGTCGCGGTTCCACTCCTCCCTCTTAAAAAGCCCTTCCTCGATTTCAAGGGCCTCCCTCCGCTCAGCCTCCGAAAGCTCGGCCTGAACGAATACACAGCCCAGGCCCTCCGCAAAGGCGTTCGCAAGCCGCATGGACAGGTCCGTCTGAAATTCTCCGTCGAGGACCAATTCCCCTAAAAGCGCCGAAAGCGACGTCACCCTTCCCTCGGGCGAGCCTTCCGCGGCAGCGACCGACTTCTCTTTCGAAACATTGAGCAGGCTAAACATAAGCTCCGTATCGGCGCCTACAAGAAGCGTGCCGTGCTGGAGCAAGACGCCGTTCCTGCGGGTCTGGGCGCTGCCTGAGAGCTTGGCGCCGCCGGTTAGCACGTCGTTCACCGGGCTGAAATGGGCATTTAGGCCATAGCTTTTAAGGCATTCGACTATGGGCGAGCAGAGAAGCCCATACGATTCGCGGATGGAGGGAAGCGCCAGGCTATGAGAAAGAGGGATGAAGACGCTGTAAGTGAGCTCCCTGTCGTGGAACACGGCCCCCCCGCCCGTTACACGCCGTATGACGTCGACGCCGGCAGCGCGGCATTTATTTATCCGCACCTCTTCTTCCAGGCGCTGAAAATATCCGATGGTTATGGCCGGAGGATACCAGGAGTACAGGCGCAGCGTTGGCGGACAGGCCTGGCGGGCGAGCGAGTTTAGGATGCTTAGGTCGACCGCCATATTGTACGTCCCGCGGCCCGGCCGGTCGATAATGAGCCTCCATTCCTCCATCAGGCCTTCCCCGGGCCCTTTCGGTTTTCATAGGCCTTAAGGGCACAGGAGGCGATACTCTCGGCCGAAATGCCCACAAGCTCCAGGCCTCCAAGCTCCACCGTGTCTTGCAGGCGCTTTAAAAGCTTCTCCTGCGTGCCCGGGCGGCCGAGGAGCGCCTCTTCCAGTATGCTCACGGACTCCTCCGGATGGATGAAGAAATCGCCCGATATGGCGGCCTCACGCACCTCGTGGGCCTCGAGTTCGAGGCGTATTCTGATAAGCTTCTCGCCCGGAGCCTTAAGCGTCGCTTGGACGGTCATGAGCGCCCCGACAATTCGCCCGCATGATAGGAGCTTCGCACCATTGGGCCCGCGAGCACGGCCTCGAAGCCCATGGATTCGGCGAGGGACTTCATATCGTCAAACTCTTCCAGAGTATAAAAACGCGCCACAGGCGGGTTCTCCATACTGGAACGAAGGTACTGTCCCAGAGTCAACATGGAGCATCCTGCCCGTTTGAGGTCCTGGAGCGTTGTACGAAGCTCTTCCATTGACTCGCCGAGGCCGAGCATGAGGCCCGACTTGGCCGGTATTCCCGACAGCACAACGCGTTCGATGAGCTCGAGCGAAAGCGAATAATCCCCTCGAGGCCGAAGCGACGGAAAAAGCTGCCCGACGGTTTCCAGGTTGTGGTTTATTACATCCGGGGCAGCGCGAATGACCGTCTCGATGGAGCATTCCATTGAGGCCCCAAAATCCGGAACCAGCACCTCCACGCGGCAGTCCGGAGAAATCCTTCGTATGGCCCGTATGGTTTCCGCGAAGAGTTTTGCGCCCCCGTCGGGGATGTCGTCCCGCGTCACCGATGTGATGACGGCGTACCGCAGGCCGAGCTTCGCGACGGCGCCGGCCACGCGGCCCGGCTCGTCCGGGTCGGGCGGCCCGGGCCTGCCGTGCCGGACCGCACAGTAACGGCAGTTACGCGTGCAGATGCCGCCCATTATAAGAAAGGTCGCCGTACCGGCCGAAAAGCATTCTCCAATATTGGGGCAGCGCGCTTCCATGCAAACGGTGTGAAGGCGCTCCGCCTCGATAACGCTTTTAACCCGGACATATCCGGCCCCGCCGGGTATTTTAAGATTTATCCAGCGGGGGATCCTTCCGCTTAAGGCTCCCATTTCAATACCGGTTTTCGCGCAGCCAGCACCGCGTCGACCCTGCCGACCGGCGTCGTATGCGGCGCCGTCTTCACGGTTTCGGGGCTTGTCTCCGCCTCGCGCTTTATGGCGATCATGGCTTCGGCGAAGGCCTCCAGCATCTCCCTGGTCTCGGTTTCGGTGGGTTCTATCATAATAGCCCCCGGGATGAGAAGGGGGAAATAGACCGTGGGCGCGTGATAGCCGAAATCGAGTATGCGCTTTGCGATGTCGTTTGTGGTTACGCCGCCGGGCATGTTTTTGTCGTTAAGCACGAATTCGTGCATGCAGGCCCGGTCGACCGGAAGATTGTAGTCCTTCCGCAGAAGGGAGAGCAGATAATTGGCGTTTAATACGGCAGTCTCCCCGGCATCGCGTATGCCCTCCGAGCCGAGCATTGATATGTAAACAAAGGCCCGAAGCGCGACGAGAAAATTGCCGTAAAACGAATGTATCCGGCCGATGGAATCCGGCCTGTCGTACTCGAGATGGAAGCCGTCCTTCCCTTTAAGCACTACCGGCACCGGGAGATAAGGCTCGAGCTCGTCGCACACGCCAAGCGGGCCCGAGCCGGGGCCTCCCCCTCCGTGCGGGGTCGAGAAGGTCTTGTGCAGGTTGATATGCATGAGGTCAAAGCCGAGGTCGCGCACCCTTACAACGCCGAGAAGCGCGTTCAGGTTGGCCCCGTCGCAGTAGAAAAGTGCGCCCTTATCGTGCAATAGATTTGCGATTGCCGGGGTGTTCCTGTCGAACAGGCCGAGCGTATTGGGGCTCGTGAGCATCATGGCGGCCACGTTTTGATCGACTATGGAGCGGAGTTTTTCCATGTCGACATCGCCCTCGGATGTGGATGGGACCTCGCGAGTCTCGAAGCCGCACATGGCGACCGATGCCGGATTGGTGCCGTGCGCCGAGTCCGGAATGAGAATTACGCCGCGGCGCTCGCCCCTCTTTTCGAAGTATTTTTTTATGACCATCACGCCGGCAAGCTCGCCGTGGGCCCCGGCGGCGGGGGCGAGCGAAAAGCGCCTCATTCCGGTTATGGCGCAGAGAAGCCCGGAAAGCCCGTGGAGGACCTCGAGCGCGCCCTGCGAAAGCCCCCTGGAAGCGAGCGGGTGCAGCCCGGTAAAGCCCGGGAGAGCGGCCACGCGCTCGTTTATTTTCGGATTATATTTCATGGTGCAGCTTCCGAGAGGATACATCCCCGTGTCCACTCCGAAGTTCATGCGCGAGAGCGCCGTGTAATGGCGCACGATGTCGAGCTCGCCCGCCTCGACAAGATCGACCCCGTCGTTCAGTAACTCGGGGGGGATGGGATCGGCGTCATCGAGCTTCCATTCGGGCATGGGGTATGCGCTTCGCCCACACCCGCTCTTTTCAAATATTACCGGCATATCTCCACCCCTTACAAGCTAATACCCTTCGCCCGATTTCCTCACCCGCACATTGCGCGATACCCGCGGGCGTTTCATTTGGCGAAGCGCGCCACCGCCTCCGCGAACCCGTCCATATCGTCCGGGCCGGTCATCTCCGTGCAGCAGATGAGCACGCAGTCCTCATACTCTTCGTAATAATCGCCCAGATGCACGCCGGGCACATAACCCTCTTCCTCGAGGCGCTTCATCACGGCAGGCGCCCCAGGTATCTTCACCGCGAACTCGTTGAAATACGGCCTCTCGAAGACCGGCCTAAACCCCTTTGAGCTTAGCGACTTTTTGCATCGCGCCGCAAGCTTATGGTTCAAGATCGCGAGCTTTCGGATTCCGTTTCCCAGAACCGAAAGGTATATGGCGGCCCTTAGCGCGCAAAGGCCCTGATTGGTGCAGATATTGGACGTGGCCCTCTCGCGGCGTATGTGCTGTTCGCGCGTCTGAAGGGTGAGTGCATAGGCCTCTTTGCCCGCCGAGTCCACAGTGCGCCCCACGAGCCGGCCCGGCATGCGGCGCATGAATCCTGCGCCCGCCGCAAGCATCCCGAGCGCCGGCCCGCCGAAACCCACGGGGTTTCCGAACGACTGCGCCTCGCCGCAAACGATGTCCGCGCCCGATTTCCCAGGCGGGGCGAGGAGCCCCAGGCTGTGCGGCTCGGTCACAACGACTATTGAATGGGCCCCGGCCGCGTGCGCAGCGGAAGACAGGGCCGATACGTCCTCCACGCAGCCGAAGAAGTTGGGGCTCTGGATGATGAGGGCCGAGGCCCCGTCAAGTGCGTCCGCGGCGGGCGTCATCATCACCCCCGCTTCGCCGTGGGCCGTTCGAATTTCCACATCGTTGGCCCAGCAGTAGGTTTCGAGCACCCGGCGGTAATGGGGATGCAGCGTATCGGCCACAGCCACCGTCTTTTTACCCGAAACGCCCACCGACATGAGGACGGACTCGGCGAGCGCCGTGGCGCCGTCGTACATGCTTGCGTTCGCCACGTCCATTCCCGTCAGCCGGCAGATGAAGGTTTGAAACTCGAAAATGGCGGTCAGGGTGCCCTGGCTTACCTCGGCCTGATAGGGCGTGTAGGCGGTGTAGAATTCGGAGCGCGAGGCGAGAGCGTCTACCGCCGCGGGCAGATAATGAACATAGGATCCGGCCCCGGCGAAACAGCGCCCTGGCCTGTTCTTTCCGGCAAGCTCCTCCATGCGGCGCATGACCTCGATCTCCGAGAGCGCCTCCGGAAGATCGAGCCCCCCCTTGAGCCTGAAATCCTTTGGAATGCCCGCGAAGAGCTCGTCGACCGAGCGAACACCGATCGACGCGAGCATCGCCGCGCGGTCGGCATCGGCGCCGCATGTGTATTTCATATCAACTCTCCGACTCGATATGGGCGGCGTAGGCCGCTGCGTCCATCAACCCGTCGAGCTCCCGCGGCGCCTTCATCTCTATCTTAAACATCCAGCCCTCGCCGTAGGGGTCGCCGTTGAGAAGCTCGGGGGAGCCCTCCAGCGCCCTGTTGACCTCGGATATCCTTCCCGAGACGGGTGAATATACGTTGGACACCGCCTTTACCGACTCCACCACGGCGACCTGCTCGCCGCCGGCCACCTCCATGCCCGGTTCGGGCAGCTCGACAAACACTATGTCGGTCAGCATCTCCTGCGCATGGTCGGTTATTCCGCAGGTGGCCGTGAATTCGTCGTCCATGCGTATCCATTCGCTGTCTTTGGTGTACTTGAGGTCGTCCGGTATGTGGCTCATTAATCCCTCCGATTGTGTCCGCCCGGTCCGTCCGGGTGCGGTTATGGTCTCCGGCGTGCGCCCCTCAGCCGTTGAATGCGTAAAAGGGCCGCTTCACCGCGCGCGCCGGCACGGGGTTATCCCGGATAAGCAGGGAGAAAGCGTCTCCTACGGCGAGCGTTCCGGCCTTTACCAGCGCCATGCCGATTCCCTTTTTCAGGATCGGCGAGAACCCGCCGCTGGTGCTCATGCCGATTTCGACGCCGTCTTTAAGGACCGGGCAGTGTTCCCTGGGCACCCCCCTGCCCTCGAGTTCGAAACAGATGATCGTCCGCGGCGCCCCCTTCTCCTTCTGTTCCACGAGCACCCTGCGGCCTATATAGTCGTCCGCGCTCGTTACAAGCCAATTGAGTCCGGCCTCGACCGGGGTGATGGTATCCGACAATTCGTGGCCGTAGAGCGAATAGGCCGCCTCGAGCCTTAACATGTCGCGCGCGCCCAGGCCTGCCGGTTTTATTCCGTACTCCTCTCCCGCCTGGAGGAGCTCCCTCCATAGCGAGACTGCGGCATCGTTGGGCACAAAGAGCTCGTATCCGTTTTCGCCTGTATAGCCCGTGCGCGAAACCATAAGGCGCACGGCCCTGTGCTCGGCATGAAAAAATTCAAACCGCTCGAGGCGCCCAGCGCGTTCGTCCGCGAGTACGCGCGTGAGGATATCGAGAGAGGCCGGGCCCTGCAAGTCAATTTTGGATGTTTCGGCGGACACATCGACGATCTCCACATCGTTCGAGGCATGGGCGCGCACCCATTTTAGGTCCTTTTCGATGGTGGCGGCGTTAACCACTATATAGAATTCGGATTCCGATATCATGAAGATGAAGATATCATCCACCACGCCCCCGTCCTCCCGGCAAAGACAGGTGTACATGGAACGCGACGGGGCCAGCTTATCGACGCGCGTCGGTATCATCCGTCGAAGGAAGCTCTTCGCGCCGGGCCCATTTACAATAATCTCGCCCATGTGCGAAACGTCGAAAAGCCCCGCCCCGGTCCTGGTCGCCGCGTGCTCCTCGATGATGGATGAGTAAAGCACCGGAAGCTCCCATCCCGCAAAATCCACCATGCGCCCGTCGAGCGCGAGGTGCTCCTCGTACAGCGCCGTCCTTCGCATCATCGGGCCATCCTCCTAAGCGCGAATTCGATCGCCTTGTTAAGCGGATCGACGACCTCGCTCACCGCGGGGCAATAGGCGAGTTCCACCCTCCAGAAGTCCGCGGGCAGCATTCCGGTCTCGAGCGCCATGCTTACGAGGTTGACGCGCTCCGCCGCGCCCCTTTCGGCGACGGCCTGCGCCCCTAAAAAGCGCCCGCTCATTCTGTCGCACAGGACCTTTATCGAGATCGTTGTATTCTCCGGAAAATAATCCGGGAGTATTGTCGTTCGGATTTTTCCTTCTACGGGAGTATATCCGGCCGCCCTGGCCGCCTGTGTCGTATATCCGGTGCCCGCCACCTCGAGGTTTCCGATCCTCGTAACGAAGGTGCCGGCCGTACCCCTGTATTCCGCATCGCCCCCGGCCGCGTTGATACCGGCGACGATGCCCATCCTGTACGCTCCGGTGGCAAGCTTCACCGGGAGCCTCGAACCGTCTATGATGGACCAGTTGGCGGCGCAATCGCCTGCCGCATATATATCAATGGAAGAAGTCCGCATCCTCCCGTCCACTACGATGCCCAACGGATCGAGGGCAAGGCCCGAGACGCCGGCCGCCTCCGTGTTTGCCCTGAATCCAGCGGAGAGGATTCCGGTTTCGCCCTCATATTTATTCCCGCCCCCGGTAACGCCGCCAAAGCCGTTTAGCTCGATAACGCCGTCCGCCTGGGTATCCGTGTGGACGCCGATGCCATAGGATTCGAGGTGTTCTCTCACCGGCTCGGTCATGTCCGGATCCAGAACCCCCGGCAGTATCTGTGAACGCATCTCGAGAATCGCTATTCCCTTAAGGTGCTTTCGAAGGGCTATCGCCGCCTCGAGACCTATAGCGCCTGCGCCTATGACGATGCCGTGCACGGAGGAATCCAGCCTGCCCTTTATCTTTTTTAGATCGTCGGTCGTAGCGAGCGGATAGAGGCCCTTATATAGTACGCTCTCCAGGCCCTTTATGGGCGGCAGTACCGGAACCGCGCCTGTAGTGATAATCGCCGCGTCGTACTCCAATGCATGCTCGCCGTCGGCGGCGACCGTCACGGTATGCGCGGCTCCGTCGAAGGCGAGGACCCTGCCGCTTATTTTTTTTACGCCCATCTTGTTCAGATATATGTCCTGTTCGAGGCCGTCGGCGGGGACCTGTCCGCCCAGTGCATAGGGTATGCCGCAGGGATGCGCCAGGTCTCGCGGCTTGGGGTCTATGACGGTTATGCGGGTTCCGGGTGATGTGCGCCTTATCGCCATGAGCGCGGCGTACCCCGCGCTTCCCAGGCCGGCTATAACGATATGCCTCACGGCAGCCCCCGCCGACCCAGCTGTATCATGCTATGGAACAATCGATACCCCCTGTCCGTTGAACATGAATATCCGGGAGAAAAAAAGGAAGACCGCCAGCCGGGCCCATTCCACCAGCATCCCCCCGGTTGGAATGCCTCCGTGGCGGCCCTGACCGAAAAAAGTCAACCCCCGACAGCCTGTGTCAAGAAAAAATTGAGGAAGCATCCTATTCACCCGGCATAGGTTTTACGTTTTTCACCCGCAAGGATATGCGCCATGCGGGTGGGCACAGGAATCCGGTATTTACCCGTGCAGGCAAGTACTATCCGCGCCGCCTCGTCCATGCCCACCAGGTGCCCCGGAGAAACGAAGACCGGACTGACGCGGGACCTGGTCCGCAGCACCGTTCCGATTCGTTCCCCATCATTCCCCAGAAGCGGAGAGGTCGACCCTCGCTCCTCGTCCGGCTCTTCATAACTGCCGTAAAGCCGCGATTTCGCGCATCCAATGGATGGAATCCCCAGCAATAGCCCCATGTGACAGGCTATTCCGAAGCGCCGGGGATGGGCGATGCCCTGTCCGTCGAAGATAAGAACATCCGGTTTATTTTTCAGATTTTCAAACGCCCGCAGAAAAAGCGGGCCCTCCCGGAAGGAAAGGAGGCCTGGAATATACGGAAACGGGACCTCGCCGGAATGACACGATTCCTCGACCGGTTCCAGACCCGGAAAATTGAGCACGACTATACAGCAATGTCCCAGCCCGTCGGGCCCTCCGGTCGACACATCGACCCCGGCGACTATGCCGATTTTTGCGGGCGAGCCGCTGGTTTGGATCTTGGTGGAGAGCTCGCGCTGGAGCCTGACCGCCTCGGCAGGCTTGTTGTTCCATCCGTGCATCATTTCTTTCACCGGGACGATCCGGCCCTCAATCACCGCGCACCATCTCCGACCCCGGGGGGGCCGCCTGGCGCCACATGTCTCGCAACGATTTTCGCGACCCTATCCGGATGACGTAAATATAAAGAAGATGATGCCCGCCACCGAAAGCGCCGTGAAAATTATAAGCGATCTGCTGTACCGGTCGGACTTCCTTTTCATCCGGCTGGACTGGACCATTAGGCCCGTGACGCATAGAATGAACTGCACAGCCATGAGCGCGATCGCCCAGCCGTAAAGGGAGGAGCCGCCCGGCCTGACGGCGCCGTACGAACGCCCTCCCCCCGGGCCGGATATGGAAACCATAATAAAGGCCACCAGAAACACCACCCAGGAGATGATCACCAAAACGTTGATCGCCCTCACAACGCTGTCCGCGCCCTGCCTGCGTATTTTTTTCTTTTCTTCAGCCATAACCCGCCTCCGGAGCTAATGGTATTTCGGCAATATGATTTTTCAAGCAGTAAATGAACGCGGAATTTCCCGTATGAATTTACCGCCCGTCCGAGATCTTAATGGGCACCCCCGATCAATTTATACTTGCCAACGCCGCGCGTTGATAATAAATCGGGAGGGCCATGGGTTCGCTCAGAAAGATCGCGGCATTCCTCGCCGCATGCCTGCTATTTTTTTATCTGGTACCGCTCATAGTCGAGGGGCTTAAAGCCACAACCGAACGGATACGCGCGAACCAGACAGGCCTCGAAACGGTACAGGTGGTCGGCCACACCATGGCCTACCGCACCTACGGCAGGGGTCCGGATATAATCCTGGTGCATGGGTTCAGCCACTCCTCCCTGTGCTGGGAGAGAACCATCGACGCGCTGGTTCGCGCGGGCTATCGTGTGCATACGATCGACCTCCTGGGCCATGGCATGAGCGACAAGCCCTACGGCATCCGGTACTCACTCGAACTATACGCCCGCCAGCTACGGGAATTCATGAAGGCCCTCGGCATCGACAGGGCGAGCCTTGTCGGCCACTCCATGGGAGGCGCGGTAGTTCTCCGGTTCGCATGCTCCTTCCCATCCATGGTCCGCAACCTGGTCCTAATTGGAAGCGGTGGCCTTCGACACGGCCCAAGTGGGAACATCGCATTCCGCCTCATGCGATACCCGCTCCTCGGCGAGTTTCTCATACTCTTCAACATAAGACCGGTGGTCCGGCTGATAAACGCCTCAATCAACACCAACGGCCTCGTTCCCGTAGGCGATGACTACCTCGATCGATTCATCCTGCCTTCCCGCACCCGCGGATACACATACGCCTTCCTGCGCATCCTCAGGAACTTCGGAACCCCGTTGTGGGAGGTCGAGGACTGCGCCGCCGGGATCAGGACACCGTCGCTCATTCTGCACGGCTCCGAAGACCGCCTTGTTCCGGCCGAATCGGCGAAAAGGATGCACGACCTGCTGACGAATTCGAGGCTCGTTGCGGTTCCCGGCGGGCCGCACGCGCTTATGGAGAGCCATCCCGCTCTGGTAAACAAGGAGATGGTCCAATTTTTACGGCCTGGACGGTAACATTAGCGCCGGTCACATCACGGATACATGGCCGCCTCGTCGGGCTTCGAATTCTCCGGCCGTGTCCTCCGCCCAAGGGCGGATAATACAACGGGATGAATAGTGCTTGATTTCACCGCGGCGGAACATTAGGATAGCCGAACCTCCGTGAAACCAGTAAAAAGGAGTCAAGGGGTGGAATTTACAGTCAACGATATGTCATGCCAGCACTGCGTCCGCCGCATCGAGGAAGCCCTCGGGCGTGTCGAGGGCGTGACAGGGGTCAATATCGATCTGGACCGAAAGCTGGTCGAGGTCGAAGGAACGGCGGATACGGACGCCTTAATGAACGCGATAAAAGGCGCGGGATATACCGCTGAAAAGAGATCCTGATCGGCCGGCCGCGGACAAGCCGCCGGCATTTTAACGTTTCAGGCGAACCTTATTACAATTACCATAGAGGAGGACTGTCATGAAGAAATACTTATGTACGGTATGCGGCTACATCTACGATCCCGCGGAGGGGGACCCGGACAACGGAGTGAAACCCGGCACCCCGTTCGAAGACCTGCCGGAGGACTGGGTGTGTCCTGTCTGCGGCGCGGAGAAGGACGCTTTCGAGGTCGTGAAGTAAGACAGCCCGCCGGGGAGGTTGACATTGGACGTCGTTCTGCTTTCCAGAATACAATTCGCCGTCGCGGCCGGGTTTCATTTTATCTTCCCGCCGCTTACCCTGGGGATAACGCTGGTTATCCTGGTGATCGAGACACTGTTCCTAAAATCCGGCGAGGAGATCTATAAAACGATCTCGGCGTTCCTCATCAAGATCCTTGGGCTGATTTTCGCCCTTGGCGTCGCCACGGGCATCGTCCTGGAGTTTTCGTTCGGCACGAACTGGGCGCAGTACTCGCGGCTTGTCGGCGACATCTTCGGGGCGCCGCTCGCAGCGGAGGGCATCCTGGCCTTCTTCCTGGAATCGGTGTTTCTGGGTGTGCTTCTTTTCGGCCGTAACCGTGTTTCGAGACGCATGTACTGGGTGTCGGCCTTTTTGGTCTTTTTGGGCTCGCACCTTTCCGGGTTCTGGATCATTATAGCAAACTCCTGGATGCAGACCCCGGCCGGATTCGCTATTGAGGGAGGACGCGCGGTGCTTACCGACTTCAATGCCGCCGTCTTCAATCCGTCCACAGTAATACGCTTTCTGCACACCATGCTGGCCGGCTGGATAACCGGCACGCTGTTTCTCGCGGGAATCGCCGCATGGTACCTGCTCAACAAACGGCACGAGGCGATGCCGAAAATCATCATGAAGATATCGCTTATAATTTTCATATTCTCCGCACTGGCCCAATTCGCCTCAGGGCATTCGAGCTCGGTCCAGGTGGCGAAGACGCAACCTGAGAAGATGGCCGCCTTCGAGGCGCTGTGGAAAACCACCGAAGGCGCCCCGCTCTCGCTCTTCGGCATTCCCGTGGAGAGCGAACGGAAAACATATCTGGAGGTTTCCATTCCAAAGCTCCTGAGCCTCCTCGTCCATTTCGACCCCAACGCGAAGATTATGGGGCTGGATGAGTTCGGGCCCGACGAGCGACCGCCGGTCTTGCTTCCGTTCATGTCGTATCATGTCATGATCGCGCTCGGATCGCTTTTCGCGCTTTTAGCCGTTCTTTCGGCGTTCATGCTCATTCGCCAAACGGCATACGCCTCGAAATGGTTTCTTGTATCCATGATCGCCGCCATTTCGCTGCCTCATCTGGCCAACGAATTCGGATGGATCTCCGCCGAGGTGGGCCGCCAGCCCTGGGCGGTTTACCGCGTTCTGAAAACAGCCGACGCGGTCTCCGTCGTGGTGCCCGCCTGGCAGGTGCTCTTCTCTCTGATAATGTTCTCCATGATTTACCTGCTCCTTTTTACGGTGTTCGTCGCCATCCTCTTGAAGATCGTTAAAAAGGGACCCGGCGCGAAGGCCGGGGGATACTGACACGGAGTCCGATAAAAAGGGGAGCCCGCCATGGAAACACTGACATTTTTACAGACATCCTGGTTTGCGCTTATTGGAGCGCTTCTGGCCGGCTATGCGTTGCTCGACGGTTTCGACCTTGGCGCGGGCTCGCTTCTGCCCTTCCTCGCCGCGGACGATGAGGAGAAGCTTGTGGTCTTCAACTCCATTTGGCCCTTCTGGGACGGCAACGAGGTCTGGCTTGTTACGGGAGGCGCGGCCCTTTTCGCGGCCTTTCCACACGCCTACGCGACAGTGTTCAGCGGCTTCTACCTTGCCTTCATGCTCGTCCTTTTCGCGCTCATCTTCCGGGCCGTCTCCATGGAATTCTGGTACTATGACGAAAAACGGCGCGGCCTGTGGAGCGCGGCCTTCGTGGCCGGAAGCCTGCTTCCGTCACTGCTTTACGGGGTCGCGCTCGGCAATGTAATGGTCGGCATACCGCTGGCCGAATCCATGGAATTTACAGGTAATTTCTTCACGCTCCTGCGCCCCTACCCGCTCGCCATTGGCCTTCTCGGCCTCTTCGCCATTCTGCTGCAGGGAGTTACATATATCGCCATGAAGACGGACGGCGCCGTTCAGAACCGGGCGCGCTCCATCTTCGGTCGGGTGTGGGGGCTGTTTATCGCGGCTATGGCGCTTTCGTTTGCGGCCACTATAGTGTACATGCCGGAAAGCCTTTCCAATCCGCTTGTATGGATTTCGGCCGCGGTTTCGATTGCGGCCTGGCTTTTGTGCCGCCTCTTTGCGTCCGGAGGTAAAACGGGCCTCTCGTTCGCAATGTCATCCCTGGCCCTTTTGGGGCTATGGGGCATCGTGGGGGCTACGCAGTTTCCCAACCTCGTGCGCGCCACTGGGAACGCGTCGCTCAACATCACCCTTTACAACGCCTCTTCGAGTGAGAAGACGCTTTGGGTGATGCTTTACATCGCTCTCATAGGCATGCCGATCGTCATTTTTTATACTTTTTACGTGTACCGGATATTTCGCGGCAAGGTGATGATCACCAAATAGGGCCCCTGCAAAGAGCCGGCCAGCACTAATAATACCCAGGAGGGAATATGGTTAAAGAAAAGCTTGAAGTCTATAAATGCAGCGTATGCGGGAATATGGTGGAGGTGCTGTTTGTGGGAGGCGGCGAGCTCGTTTGCTGCGGCAAGCCCATGCAACTCCTCGTAGAGAACACCACCGATGCCTCGAAAGAGAAGCACGTTCCCGAGATCGAAAAGACCGCCGACGGCATCAAGGTGAAGGTGGGAGGCGTGCCGCATCCCATGGAAGAAAAGCACTGGATAATGTGGGTGCAGTTGATAGCTAACGGAAAGAGCTATCGCCAGTTTTTAAACCCCGGCGACTCCCCCGAGGCGCTTTTTAAAGTAAGCGCCGATAAACCGATCGCCCGGGAATACTGCAACCTGCACGGACTCTGGAAGGCCTAAACCGGCCCCGCGCCGACCGGTTCGGGAGGCGGCATTCCCGTATGCTTCTCTTCACGAGCCGGTCGGCAAGACCCTGTACGGCAGAGGCCGCGATAATCTTTGCGGATTATTAGACTGGAACCATCATCGATTGGAGGACACATGAAAAGCGTAAAGGGCACCAAAACCGAAAAGAACCTGCTGGCAGCCTTTGCCGGGGAGTCGCAGGCAAGAAACAGGTACACCTATTTCGCGTCGGCGGCTAAAAAGGAAGGCTATGAGCAGATAGCCGCCATATTCCTCGAGACGGCCGAAAACGAGAAGGAACACGCCAAGCGTTTCTTCAAATTTCTCGAGGGAGGGGAAGTGGAGATAACCGCCTCATATCCGGCGGGCGTTATCGGAACCACCGCAGAAAACCTCAAGGAGGCAGCGGAAGGCGAAAACATTGAGCATACGAAGCTCTATCCCGAAGCGGCGAGGATCGCCGAGGAGGAGGGCTTTAAGGACATCGCATTTCTCTTTCGCAAGGTCGCCGAGGTAGAGGTCCATCACGAGCAGCGCTATCTCATGCTCCTAAAGAACCTCAAGGAAGGAAGGGTCTTTAAAAGGGAAACTAAGGAAAAATGGATATGCCGCAACTGCGGATATATCCACGAGGGCAACGAGCCTCCCGACAAGTGCCCGACATGCGAGCACCCCAGGGCCTACTTCGAGCTCCTCTGCGACCATTTTTAGCAAACTGTTCAAGCCGGATAAAGCCGCCCCCGGGCGGCTTTATCCGATCTTCCGGCCCTCGTTCAATTCAGCCAAAATAATGCTTGCGATAATCAAAAATCCCAAGCGATCTGTCGCCTGGTTCGTTGCTGTTTCCGCAATTTTGGCGGCCGACCGGTTCTCTACAGCTTCTACTATAAAACGGAACCGTTTCCCGACCGAGGCGACCATACATAAGGCGACACTGGATTACTGGAATGAACACCGTTGCGATCGTCATTTTCATCCTGACCTATACGGGAATCATCTTCACGCGCCTCCCCGGCGTCAATATCGACAGGCCCTCAGCGGCATTCTTCGGCGCTGTGGCGATGATACTCTTCGGGGTTCTCTCCATGGACGAGGCCGTACGGTCCATCGATTTCAACACAATCTTCCTTCTTCTCGGCATGATGATTCTCATCTCGGTGCTCGAACTCGACGGATTTTTCACGCTCATCGCCCGGACCACCATTGCGTTCTCGCGTAACACCTCCCAGTTGCTTACGCTCGTCGTATTCGCAACCGGCATAGCAAGCGCCTTCCTGGTAAACGATGCTGTCGTCTTGCTGTTCACCCCGGTAATACTGCGCATCTGCCGTTCCGGAGGGCTCGACCCGATACCGTATCTCTTCGCGGAAATTATGGCCTCCAACATAGGAAGCGCCATGACGATCACTGGAAACCCGCAGAACATACTCATCGGAATCAACTCGGGGATCGCTTACGGTCGTTTCCTTCTGCATCTCATGCCGGTGTCGCTGCTCGGCATGATAGTTCTCATCGTAATCATCAAGCTGTTCTTCCGCGAGGATTTCCGCGAGTCACGGGCGATCAGCTTCAACGGCGACGGTTTCGAATACGATTACCGGTCCATGAAGGTCTCCGTGCCCGTTTTCCTGCTGGTCATTATCATGTTTTTCCTCAGTCCCATGCTGGATATACCGATACCGGTCATCGCTCTACTCGGGGCCTCGCTGGTGCTGCTTTTCGGAAGGATACGCCCTTCGAGGGTCATCAAACAGGTCGACTGGGTGCTGCTCGTTTTTTTCGCGGGGCTTTTCATAGTGGTGGACGGTGTGGAACGCGCCGGGCTCCTCGATCCGCTCATCGAGCATGCCCCTTTGTCCGCGGACCTGGCCGGCCTCGGCATGCTTCACGGTCTCGGCCTTTTTCTCTCTCAGATCGTTAGCAATGTTCCCTATACCATCGTCATGCTCCCAGTGATGAAGACGGCCTCAAGCGAGCTTCTGTGGCTCGCGCTCGCCTCGAGCGCGACGCTCGCCGGAAACGCGACCATTATAGGCGCAATGGCCAACCTAATAGTCATCGAGAGCGCGCGCGAGGAGGGTGTCGCGATCCGCTTTCTGCCGTTTTTTAAGGTGGGCATGGCGGTGACGCTCGCAAGCTTCATTATTTCCATCGCGGTGCTGTACGTTGAATACGTCCTTGGAATTCTCGCCGGTTGATTCAGCCGCCGACAAAGACGCTCATCATCCGCTCGACGCTCGCGGCCAGCGCGTCGAGGTTGTAGCCGCCCTCAAGCAGCGCGATGACGCGATTCTTCGAATGCCGCGCCGCGGCATCCACAAGCATTTTCGTGAATTCCCCGAACATGGCGGTCGACAGGTTTATTCCGGCGAGGGGATCGTTACGGTGTGCGTCGAATCCCGCCGAGATCAGTATAAATTCGGGCCGGAAGGAGTCGAGGGCCGGAATGATTCGGTCCCTGAACGCCTCGCGGTATTCCTCGTCGCCGCTTCCGGCGTCCATGGGGATGTTGAGCGTAAAATTTTCGCCGTCGGCCTTGCCCTTCTCCATAAGCGAGCCGGTCCCGGGATAATAGGGAAACTGGTGGGTGCTCGCGTAGAACACCGTGGGGTCCTTCTCGAACATGTGCTGGGTGCCGTTGCCGTGATGAACGTCCCAGTCGACGATCGCGATGCGCTTGAGTTTGTACCGTGTCTGGAGGTAGCGTGCCGCGATCGCGACGTTATTAAAGATGCAGAAACCCGCGGCATAGTCCCTCTCGGCGTGATGCCCCGGCGGGCGAACCGCGCAGAAACCGTAATCGGCCCTGCCTTCCATTATCGTGTCGCACATTGTTAGAGCTCCGCCCGCGGCATACAGGGCTATTTCGTAGGAGCGCCTGCAGACCGACGTATCCATGGAATCGAAATAATCATCGCCCCGCTCTATCTCCTCCCTCGCGCGCTTTATATACGCCGGATCGTGCACCAGCTCTATATGCTTCGAGTCCGCCCTTCTCGGGGCCACGCGCACCAGGTCTTCGTAATAGGGGCGCGTCTTAAGCAGAGTATCTATGGCGATAAGCCGCTCGGCACGCTCGGGATGTCCCCATTCCGTCTGGTGCTCCAGGAAAAGCGGATCGAAACAATAGGCGGTCCTGCCCATGGATTTCCTCCTTCAACGGATCTCCCCCCTTGTGGTTCAGGAGGATGATCATTCCCGGCGCCGCGCTCCGTTCACTTCCTCGGGCTTAGCGGGCCATAAAAATCGTGCTATGTCAAACGCTTTTCATACTGAAGAGCGGTTGCCCCTTCGTTCCTGTATCATTTCCCGCTTGCATTTACCGGGAACACATCGCTCATCCTCTTTTATGCAAACGATCATGCTCGAAATTGTCAGGGCCGCCCATGGCGGCTACGGCCTTGCCTTTGCGGATGGAATGGCCGTCTTTGTCCCCTATTCTTTCCCCGGGGACCGTGTGCGCGCTTCAATCACCCTTCGCAAGAAGAACCACGCCTTCGCCGAAATCGTCGATCTAATCGAGCCCTCGACCATGAGAATCGCTCCGGAATGCCCGAACTTCGGGCGCTGCGGCGGCTGCGCCTATCTCGGGATCTCCTACGCGCATGAACTGGAGATCAAAAGGGACATTCTCCACGAGTGTGTCGAGCGTATCGGCGGCATCCGGCGGGACGCAATGCCGCCGCCGCTTTCCATCGATGGACCGCGCTTTGGATACCGCAGTCATGCCACCGTAAAATATGAAGACGGCAGGACGGGACTTTTCGCCGCTGGAACATCCACGCTCGTCCCATTCCCCTCCTCCGGATGCCTGCTTGTATCCGAAGGCGTCAATGACGCACTGAAAGAGGCCCCCCCAGCGGGACTGGGGGAATTCAGGATAGCGGAGGACTCGACTGGACGGGTGTTCCGCTCTTACGAGGGCGATATTACGCTGGAGGAAAGAGAGGCGGGCATAGTATATCGGCGACATATTTTAGGATTTTTCCAGGCGAACCGGTTCCTGAGGGGAAAAATGCTTCTGGCCGTCGGCAACCTCGCCCGACTGGAGCCCGGAACGCGTTTTCTGGACATAGGCTGCGGTTCGGGTTTTTTCTCTCTCCACCTGGCCAAAAACTGGAACCGGGGAACAGGCATCGACCGCGACAGAAGATCCATATTCTGGGCGCGGAAAAACGCACGCCTCAATGGGATAGCGACCGTTAAATTTCTAGTGGGTGACGCCGGCTCGTTCAACACGGGAACTCGAACCTTGGACACGGTCATCGTCGACCCGCCCCGGTCCGGGCTTTCGCCCGGGGCCAGGAAAGCGATTATGGGAGTCTCCCCCTCCAGGATCGTCTACGTTTCATGCGATCCGGCCACATTCGCCCGCGATCTGAGGGTTTTTATCGACGCCGGTTACAGTACTGGCGGGTTGACTTTAATCGACATGTTTCCCGGCACCATGCACATCGAAACCGTCTGCGTGCTGGAGCGCTAATCGGCGTCGTCCAACATCTCCATGAACGTCACGGCGGTTACCTCCGCAAGAGGGAATATCGCGGCCAGCCGGCAGGGGTAATAGCCGTCTATATTGGGTTTCGTACCGTGGGGGTTCTCCGGCTGCGGGCTCCGCTGAAGGCCCCGGTAATACTCGAGCGTCATGTCATCGAGGTTGATAACGTACCCGTATTCGCAGGCCGAATCGAGAAGAAAATCGTTCGCCACCGGAAAATGGTGAATGTCCCTGTCGTAAATCGCCGAAAGCAGTCTGGCTCCGCGGAAGCCCTGAAGAAGATTGTACCACTCCACCGTTCCCTGTCCCGGCGCGCGGTCTTCGTGCGGATTCCAGTACTTCCGGACGAACTCGTCGGGGGCTGCGTCACCCGGATAAACCGGTACGACGGAAAGAAACTTTTCGCGAAATGTGCCCCAGCCGTTCTCGCCGTTTATTCTTACGACAAGCGCGCAGATCTCCTTGCCCAGCCATCCCGGATAGGAATCGAAATGATGATAGTTGAGTAAATATTTCCCGTCAATTTTTACGCCGTATGCGCCCCGTGTTGCCATTTTCCATCCTTAACGCAATCGCTTAAGCGCTCAAACAAAAACACGATCGATGACGATCATCGCAAATCAAGCCCTCCCAGATAAAAAAACAGTGTCGCCGGCATCATGATCAGATGGTAGAGCCCGTTCCAATTCAAAGGGTGGAAGATATTGACCCTTGCCACCTGAACGGCGGACGCGGCAAACGCGATAATCAGGCCAAAAACGAGATTCATACTGCCGCTTCCCGTGGAAAGCCCGTGTATATTGAGCCCCAGGAAAAGAACCATCACCGGGGCGTAGTTTATGATGACAACGAGGAATTTATCCGTCAGAAAAATCAGGGCCCAAAAAACGCATAACTGGATGACCCCGACGGCCATGACGATGTCGCGTAGCGCGCCGTCGAAAAAACGGAGAGCGCAGACCAGTACTATGGAAAAGGTCATGGCGCCGGCCGCTATCCATGAGATCTTCTGCATCGCCACCCTGCCTTTCGATTCCCGGCCCAAGGGTTCGAAAAACCCGTGATCGATGCCGCCGATAAGCGCGCCCAGTCCCATGAGGGCTATCGCGGCCGCCCACACGCCATAAGGGCTTACGAACTCATCCATCCCGCCGAAAAGAATCCCGGCAAGAAAAAACGACAGGCTGGCCCACAGAAAGTTCGTGATGGCGGTGAGAGCGAGCGGTGTCATGGTTGCCTCCATTGGAGAGAGTACCCCCTTCTCAAAAAAGGGCAAGATTTTATCCATAATAATAAAATCTTCCGGGGCCAGGGGAACGCTCCTATGACTCTTTGACAATCGATAAACTAAAAGATGTCAATATAAATTTGTTCGTTAGTATTTGAATTGAGGGTGCGCCCCTCTTACGGCTCCTCCCCGGCCTCTCCGCATGGGGGGATTTTGGGGGCGGGGATGCGCTTCCTTTCAACATTCATCGCTTAAAGCTTCGTTTTCGCTCTTTTAAGACGGCCCCATCGTATTATTTTTACTCGGTGAAATGAGCCCGCATCGTTTCACCGTTGTCTGGATGTACGATGGCGCTTAAAAGTATAAAAGGAGGCCTTTTTAAGGCGCCCCGGGCTTGACCGGCCATAATGTGCTTTTATTTAATGAGGACCGGATGCAATATGACGGATCGGATTCCTCCCGTACCGGAATTCGGTTCCGGAAGGTAAAGCGGCAAACGAGACGGATGCGCCAAATGGAGTTGGTAATACTATACGAGGACAACCATGTGATAGCGGTCGAAAAGCCGGCCGGGATGATTACCCAGCGGGACGCCACCGGAAGGACCGCGCTTATCGATATTGTGAAGGAATACATCCGGGGAAAATACGGGAAACCCGGCGAGGTCTTTCTCGGCGCGGCGCACCGCCTGGACCGCATCGTATCGGGACCCGTGCTCTTCGCACGGACATCCAAGGCGGCGGGACGGCTTTTCGACGAGTTCAAATACCGGCGAGTGATGAAACTATACGCGGCGCTCGTGCACGATCCATCCGGAACGATGACCGTACCCGGCAACGATCCGGAATGGAAAACGCTAACGCACCATCTTGAACGACGACGCGACACTACGATCATCGCGGCCTCGGCGGGACCCGGATCCAAAGAGGCTTCCCTATCCTACGTCCCGATCGCTGCCGGATCCAATCTCGCCCTCCTCCTGGTCAACCTGCATACGGGGAGGAAACACCAGATCCGCGCCCAGCTCGCCGCCGGCGGGTTCCCCATTACCGGCGATTTCCGTTACGGTTCCCCGGAGCGGGGCGACCCCGACGCGATAGGCCTTCATTCATGCTTTCTTCGTTTCACTCATCCGACGCTAAAAGACTCGATCGAAATTTATTCCGGGCTTCCCGTGCGTATCTCGTCGCGCATAAAGCCCCAGCGCCCGCTTATCGAGATCATACAAGGCGTCATACGGGCGTAATTGAGTCCGGGCATTTATCGTTGACAAATGCCGCTTCCAAATGTTATCGTTCCGGCCGTATAAAGCGGGGGACGAGAATGGGATTTTTTAAAAACGCGCATAAATCGTTCATTAAATACGGCGAAATGCTGGTGGACAAAACAGAGGAATATACCCGGCTCGCCAAATTGAGCCTCGAGATCAAACGGCTGGAATACACCATAGAAAAAAACCATACGGAAATCGGCGAATACGTTTCCGGCAGAATCGAGGAAGGGGCCCGCGAGATCAGCCTTGAAGACGAAGCCGTCCAGGCCCGGTACAGGAACATCGTCGACTGCAGGGACACCATCGCGTCACGAAGAAAAGAAATCGAAGAGATCAAGCAGGCCCGTTTTGCGGGCCCATCCACCGGTTCCGGAAAAACCGCGGAATAGCCCGCAATCGGGCCCGCGCCACAACAGCATGCCAGAATCATCCAAGCGGATCATTGAAGCCATACGCGCCTTCAAGGGGCCTTTCACTCACGCGGACATCCTCGCGCAAACGCGGGCCCGCAGCGGCGCCCAGGCGCGTTCGAGGCACGGAAAACCCTCAAATAAGGGCGGGCGAGAGCGGCCGATCGTCGACGAAACGCTACGCGGGCTGACCGCCGCCGGCCTGCTGCTTAAGCGCGGCAGGAGTTACACCCGCACCGACGGCTTTAGCCCGGAGGGCGTTATTACGATCGACCGGCGGGGGGCCGGAACAATTAAAACCGACGATGGGCTGACGCTTGGCGTATTGAAGGAAAACATCGGGAACGCCCATTCCGGGGACCTCGTCAAGGCCGAGCTTGACGATATCAGAAACGAGGTGTGTTATGCGCGCGTTACGGAGGTACGCAGGCGCGGGAAGGAGCGCTACATGGCCCGCGTGGAGACCAAACTCGGCGACCGCATCCTGCTGCGCCTGGTGGACATGCCGGGCGGGGTTACTCTCCGCGCCCGGCGTTCCCCCTCCGAACCGCTGAAGGGCGACCTCTGTATCGTCCGGCTGACCGGGAGGACCGTGTCCGGTATGGCGGAGTGCTCGGTCGAGCGCTCGTTTTCGCCCGACGACGAGGAATACGACGTTCAGCGCATTCTGATCAAACACTCCATACCCGACCGGCACCCGCATTACGAAGAGCTCGACGCCTTCGACAAGAAGTTCCTCTCCCGCGAAAAGAAGGGGCGCAGGGATTATCGCAAGCTCTACACCGTCACCATCGACGGGGACAACGCCAAGGATTTCGACGATGCCATATCGTTCGAGTCAGGGCACAACGGGCACAGGCTGTATATCCATATCGCGGATGTTTCCACGTTCGTAAAGCCGGGCGGAGAACTCGACATGGAGGCGGCGCGCAGAGGCACCAGTTTTTACCTGGGGAACCATGTCGTTCCAATGCTGCCCGAACCGCTCTCCAATGAATTGTGCTCGTTGAAGGAAAGGGTCGACCGGCTCAGCCTTACGGCCGAGCTCGTCTTCGATAAATCCGGAAAACCGATATCGCAATCCTTCCACCGGGGACTTATAAAGGTGGACCGCCGCCTCACCTATTCCTCGGCGCACCGTATGATAGAGGGCGGTAAACGCGGTAAAACCGACAGGCTTCTCCTTTCCATGTACGAATTCGCCATGATTCTCAAGCAGAGGCGTATGCGCCAGGGCCGCCTGGACCTGAACCTGACGGATTCGGAATTCATATACGAGGGAAACACTCTCGTGGATCTTATCGCCGCCCGGCGCTTCAAGAGCCATACGATAATAGAAGAGTTCATGCTAAGCGCCAACGAGGCGGTTTCGAAGGCCCTCCGCGAAAACGGAATTCCCACCCTGTATCGGATTCACGAGACCATCTCGCAGGAGAAGCTAACGGCGCTCAAGAAATTCCTCCAGACCCTCTCCATGCCCCTTCGCTCCGTGGGGAACATCGGCGCGGCTCTTCAGGAGGTGATAGAGAGCGTGAAGGGGCGTGACGACGAAGTGGTGGTGAACTACATCATCCTGAAGTCGCTCATGCAGGCCTATTACGGAACGGAACCGCTTGGGCACTTCGGCCTCGGATTCAAGGACTATACGCACTTCACTTCTCCGATACGGCGCTATCCCGACCTCGTAGTGCACCGATGTCTGAAGACGCTCATAGAGCGCAAAAGCCCGCCCTACTCCGTCGAGGCGCTCCGCCCAGTTGGGGAGAGGAGCTCCGAGATGGAGCGCATCGCCCAGAACGCCGAGCGGGACCTTCACCGTCTGAAGTCATGCCGTTTGATGCGCGAACGCATCGGCGAGGTTTTCGACGCGGTGATAAGCGGTATCTCGCGCTACGGTTTTTTCGTAACGCTGATGGAGCGCCCCATAGAGGGCATGGTCCCCCTGCGAACGCTTACAAACGACTACTACCTGGTAAACGAGGACGAGTTCACCGTCGTCGGGCGCAGGCTCGGCAGGCGCTTCAGACTCGGCGACCGCGTAAGGGTTCGCCTTATCGGCGTGGAAATCGAGACCATGAGGATTGATTTCGAGGTGGCCACAGCCGCATCCTGAAGCCCCTGCCCCATGATGCCTGGCATACAAATAAAGCGCCGCCGGATTTCGGCTCCGAAATTTTTGTTGAAATAATCGATTTCCCCCGGTCTCTTAGCCTTTACGCGGAGGCACCCAGCCCTCCTACATCAATCCAGGGAAGGCCTTGAATACCCATGAAACTGACTGCGCGCAAAACAGGACACGAGTTCGGAGAACGGGACACCGTGGCGCTATTTCTCCCCGAGGGCGGCGAGGATGTCAAGGGCGCGGAAATCCCCGACGATATCTCGCATATCGTTGACCGGGCAAACCTAGGTTTTTTCGGGGGGAAAAGCGGAGAATGCGCCTTTATACCGATCGCCGGAAGGCCTGCGCTTATAATCGCGGGCCTCGGAAAACCCGCCGAAATCACTCGCGAAACGCTAAGAAACTCCGCGGCATTGGTGACAGGCACCGCGCGAAAAATGAAAATAAAGGAGCTCGATGTCGTTCTCCCGCGCCTTAAGGGTCTCGAGGAGAAACCGGTCCTATGTGCGCTTGCCGAGGGCATGTATCTGGCCAATTACGCCTTCGACCGCTATAAAACCCGCAAGGACGAAACCGACGCCCCGGTCCAGTCTGTCAGTTTCCATTCCGTAGACACAGCCGGCGCGGCAAGGCTGCTAAGGGAGGTCTCCATCATCTGCTCCAACTCCCTCCTCTGCAGGGATCTTATAAACGAAACGAGCGAGCGGGCCAATCCGGTATCGATTGCCGCGGAGGCCAAAAAACTCGCCAGGCTGAAGGGCGTAAGCTGCACGGTCCTCGGGCGCCGTGAACTCGAAAAGCTCGGCATGGGCCTCCTGCTCGCGGTCGGACGCGCAGGGGCCAATCCTCCGCGTATGGCTATTTTAAAATACACCGGCAACCCTCGCGGTAAAAAGTCTCTGGCGCTGGTCGGCAAGGGGATTACCTTCGATTCGGGCGGCCTAAACCTCAAGCCCTCCGGACACATAGAGGACATGCGCAGCGACATGGCTGGCGCGGCCGCTTGCATTTATACGATAAAGGCCGCGGCGGAACTCGGGCTGAAAAAGAACCTGTACGCGGTCATCCCGCTTTGCGAGAACATGCCCGGCGGAAACTCTTACCGCCCCGGCGACGTCTATCGCTCCTACAACGGCATGACTGTGGAGATAGGCAACACCGACGCGGAGGGGCGGCTCGTCCTGGCCGACGCGCTCGCCTATACCGAATTTAGGCTTAAGCCCGATTACATAATCGACATCGCGACGCTTACGGGCGCGTGCCTGATATGTTTCGGGGAGATTATAGCCGGGCTCCTCACCCCCAGCGACGAGCTCGCCGGGGCGCTTCACGCGGCCGGCGAGGAGACCGGCGAGCGCCTATGGCGCCTTCCCCTCTATGGGGATTACGCGGAGGACCTCAAATCGGATATAGCCGACATATCCAACGTCTCGTCCACTCGAAACGCCGGAACGATAATCGGCGCGAGCTTTCTAAACTCTTTCGTAAAATCGACCCCCTGGGCGCATCTGGACATAGCCGGAACCTCCTGGGGATCGAAACAGCGGGGCTACCGCCCTAAGAACGCCACCGGGTACGGCGTGAGGCTTTTTATGGAATTGATTAAAAACTTGGAGATTTAATGCAGATCGCGCCCCTCAGGATACGGCGCGCAAGGAGAGAAAATGAGATTTTCAACGAAGGAACTGGTCGATATTGCCATTGGCATAGAGGAGTCCGGATATTATTTTTACAGCCAGGCACGAAAGAGGTTCGACGATCCAAATTTCCGTGAACTCCTCGCCTTCCTGGCCGAAGAGGAGCTTCGCCACAAGGAGGTTTTCGGCAATATGCTCCGCAATCTGGGCGAAGCCCCCGGTGTCTTCACCGACGAATACTATCAGTACCTTAAGGCCCTTGGCGAAGACAGGGTATTCAGAAATAACGACGATGTGGACGCCGTCGTCGCGAAGGTCAATTCCATATTCGATGTATTGAAAATAGCCATGACCGCGGAGAAGGACTCGATACTCTACTACAGCGAGCTCCAGAAGATTCACGAAAAGGACGTGGACGCCGTGAATGTTCTCAAAAAACTCATCGATGAGGAGCGCAAGCACGTAGTGCTCCTCCTCGAGCTCAAGGAGCGGCTGGAGCTCTCCTCCGGTTAGCGGTCTAGGCCCGGGCCCGATCAGTAGAATTGCCTGGTCGAGGAGCCGGCCTCCTCGCCCTCCAGGCGCGCGAGCTCCTGAAGAAGTTCCTTCTGGCGCGGTGAAAGCTTTTTCGGAACGCGCACGTTGATCTTGACCAACTGGTCGCCGCGGCCGTACGAGCCCAAGTAGGGTATGCCATTGCCCTTAAGGCGGAATATCTGGCCGTTCTCGGCGCCAGCCGGTATCTTCATCTTAACCTTGCCGCCGGTAATCGTCTGGACCTCTATCTCCCCCCCCAGACAGGCAAGCGAGTAGGAAATATCCACGACATTCAGTATGTCGTTACCATGGCGATCGAACACCTGGTGCTTTTTGATGTGGATCACCACGTAGAGGTCGCCTCTAGGCCCGCCCGAAGGCCCCTGCTCGCCCTCGCCGGTAATCTTCAGGCGGGAGCCCGATTCGACACCCGCCGGTATCTTTACCGTGATCTTGCGTTTTTTCGTAACAAGTCCAGAGCCGCCGCAGGTTTTACAGGGTGAGGTTATTATCTTGCCCTCACCACGGCATTTGTAACACGTCTGGGTGATGGAAAAGAATCCCTGGGTCTGACGGATCTGGCCGGTGCCGTTACAGACGGGGCATACGGCGGGTTTGGCCCCCGAGCCAGAGCCGCTGCCGTTGCAGGTTGCGCAGGTCTCGCTGCGCGGAATCTCTATCTGCGCCTCCTTGCCGGTGGCCGCCTCCTCGAGCTCGATGATCAGATCGTACTGTATATCCGCGCCACGGCGCGGCCTTTTGCCCCTGCCCTTGCCGCTGAAACCGGCGCCGAAAAAGCCCTCGAAGATATCGCCGATATCGAAATCTCCGAAGATGTCCGAAAAGTCCGTGTACGCCCCGCGCCCGAAGCCCTCGAAACCGGCCACTCCCTCATGCCCGAACTTGTCATACTGGGCGCGCTTTTTAGGGTCGCGCAGAATTTCATAGGCCTCTGTGGCCTCTTTAAATTTTTCTTCGGCTTCCGCGTTGCCTTTGTTCTTGTCGGGGTGATATTTCAGGGCGAGCTTTCTGTACGCCTGCTTGATCTCGTCCTCTGAGGCGTTTTTCTGAACGCTCAGTATCTCGTAATAATCTCTTTTGGTAGCCACAAAGCCCTCTTAGCCTAAACCGTCCCTTCGTTTGGACTCTTAACCGCGTGAGGCGGACGCAGGTGCGTCCGCCTCCCCGGAAAAAACACGTTATTTCTTGTCGTCATCCACGACTTCGAAGTCCGCGTCAACAACATTATCCTCGCTCTTGGACGCGCCGCTTCCCGCCTCGGCATGTTCCGCCGACGACTGGGCGCCCTGCTGCGCTCCTCCGGCGGTCTGCTGCTGGGCCGAATCGCGATAGATGCGCTCCGCGAACTTATGGGACGCCTGCTCGAGCCGCGACTTCGCCGCGCGTATGGCGCCCGAATCGCTCCCCTCCATCGCCTTTCGCAGATTGGCTATCTCCGTTTCGATCTCCTGCTTTTCCGAGGCCTCTATCTTGCCTTCGTTCTCCTTTATGAGCTTCTCGAGCGAGTAGATGAGCGAGTCGGCCTCGTTTTTCGCCTCTACAGTATCGCGAAATTTTTTGTCCTCGTCGGCGTGAAGCTCGGCGTCCTTCACCATACGCTTGATCTCGTCCTCGTTCAGGCCGCTGGAGGATTCGATACGAATCTTCTGCTCCTTGCCTGTGCCAAGGTCCTTGGCCGACACGTGCACAATCCCGTTTGCGTCGATATCGAAGGTCACCTCGATCTGTGGAACGCCGCGCGGCGCGGGGGGTATGCCCACCAGGTCGAAACGTCCGAGCGTCCTGTTCTGCGAGGCAAGCTCCCTTTCGCCCTGCAGCACGTGAATCGATACCGCAGGCTGGCTGTCGGCTGCCGTCGAGAATATCTGGCTCTTTCGTGTCGGTATCGTCGTATTGCGCTCGATGAGCTTGGTCATTACGCCTCCAAGGGTCTCGATCCCCAGCGAAAGCGGGGTTACGTCGAGCAGAAGAACGTCGTGAACGTCGCCGGCAAGCACGCCGCCCTGGATGGCCGCTCCTACGGCGACAACCTCGTCCGGATTGACCCCCTTGTGCGGGTCCTTGCCGAATATCTGTTTTACCAGGTCCTGCACCGCCGGAATACGCGTGGAACCTCCCACAAGGATCACCTCGTCTATATCGCCCGGATTGAGACCTGCGTCCTCGAGGGCCCTGACGCAGGGCTCCTTGGTCGATTCGATGAGGTCCTCGACGAGCTGTTCGAACTTCGCCCTGGTCAGCGTCATGATGAGGTGCTTGGGCCCGCTCTGGTCGGCGGTGAGGAAGGGGATGTTGATCTCCGTCTGCGCCTTGCTGGAGAGCTCTATTTTCGCCTTCTCGGCCCCTTCCTTGAGCCGCTGGAGGGCCATCTTGTCGCCGGAAACGTCTATGCCAGTCTGCTTTTTGAATTCGGTTATAAGCCAGTTCATGATCCGCTGGTCGAGATCGTCCCCGCCGAGGTGCGTGTTCCCGTTCGTCGATTTAACCTCGAAGACGCCGTCTCCGAGCTCCAGAATCGATATGTCGAAGGTTCCGCCGCCAAGGTCGTATACCGCGATCTTCTCGTTTGCCTTCTTCTTGTCCAGTCCATAGGCAAGCGCCGCGGCCGTCGGCTCGTTTATAATGCGCTCGACATGGAGTCCGGCAATCTTCCCGGCGTCCTTGGTGGCCTGCCGCTGCGCGTCATTGAAATAAGCCGGCACGGTGATGACCGCCTGGGTGACCGGTTCGCCGAGGAAGTCCTCCGCTGTCTGCTTCATCTTCTGCAGAACCCTCGCCGAGATCTCCTGCGGGGTGAATTCGCCGGCCAGGGTCTTAATCTTAAAACCACCCTTGCCGTCATCGACCACATTGTAGGACACCATTTTCATTTCGTCTTGAATCTCCGAGAAATTGCGCCCCATAAGCCGCTTGGTGGAGCGGATCGTGTTTTCGGGGTTGGTGATGATCTGGTTTTTGGCCACCTGGCCCACCAGCCGTTCCCCCTTGTCGGTAAACGCGACGATCGAGGGGGTTGTCCGCTGGCCCTCGGAGTTCTGTATCACCACCGGTTCGCCGCCCATCATCGCCGATACGCAGGAATTTGTAGTTCCCAAATCGATTCCTATTATCTTTCCCATTGTCATGCTCCTTTATAGGTTCAAAGTTATTTCGCCTTAATTATGTTTCAAGTTCCGGCCTTGTATCGCCTCGGTCGTCAACACTGCGCTCCATCCGCGCGGTCACCGTCTCCGGGAACGCTACCCTCACATCCTCCCTGTTCCGACACGCGGGCCGGCCGGCTTACCCTTACCTTCGCCGCCCGGACCACGGTATCCCCCATCCTGAAGCCTTTACGGTAAACCTTCGTGATGGTATCGCGTTCAACGTCCGGGCTCTCGTCTATCTCGACCGCCTCGTTTAATGCCGGATCGAACTCCCGGTCGATCGATTCGATTTCCTCGATTCCATACTTCCTCAACATTTCCTCCACCTGCCGGGAGATCATCAGGACTCCGTCCAGAAACGCGGTCCTGGCCTCCGCCACGGTGCAGTTATCACTGACCGCCCCGGCGGCATCGACGGCGTGCAACAGGTCGTCGTTGATGGCTATAATATCCATCGACATGTCCCGTATCGCGAGGTTCCTGTACTCCTCCTGGGACTTCGCGAGGCGCTTCTTGTAATTTTCGAAATCCGCCTGCCTGCGCTTTAGAACGTCCTTGAGCGCTTCTATCTCCTCGTTCTTCTTCACCAGCTCCTCATCCTTTTTGTTGATCACCTCGGCCACATCGCCCGCGTCGAGGCGGATCATATCGTCATTCTCCGCGCGACCGGGAGGACCCTCGCCCCCCCTGTCCTGCCCGGCGGATTCCATGTCCGATTCCCCGGGCCTCGGGCGTGAGGGGTCCGCGGCGTTCTTCGATTCGTGCTCCTTACCGCCCAACTCCCTCGCTTCTTTCGACTCACGCATCATTCTTTCTCCTCCACGCAACGCTCTTCAGTCCGATCGGCTCCGAGCTCGATTTCATTTCGACATCTTGGTCAGAAATTCGGAAAATACCTTTCCAGTATAGTCGACCAGCGGAACGACCTTCTTGTAATCCATTCTGGTGGGGCCGATTATGCCGACGACCCCCACGCGCTTGTTGCCTATTTTGTACGAGGATGTGACTATGCTGCATCCGGAGACCTCCGCCTCCGTTATCTCCTCGCCGATCAGCGTCTGTACGCCGTCGCGCTCCATGGTTTTCTCTATGATTCCGCGAAGCACCTTCTTCTCCTCGAGAAGCCTTAAAAGTCCCTTCAGCCTGTCGGCCTCTATCATCTCCGGTATATGGAGAAGGTTCTGAACTCCATCAATATAGAGATCGGGGTCCTCGCTCTCGGAAAGCGCAAGCTCCGCTATGTCCAGGGCCATGGCCCTGTCGATCTCGGCGTCCTTGCCCTCGCGCAGATTATCGAACATATCCTTCTTGATCTCGAAGAGCGAATACCCTCCAAGCTCGCCGGTAAGGAACTTGCTGAACCTGTACAGCTCGTCCTGTGTTATGTTTGTCGATACGGTCACCTTCTTGTTTATCACGATTCCGTTCCGCGTCACGAGGATCGCGAGGATCTCGTTATTGTCCAGAAGTACGAGCTCTATGTGCTTGAGGACTGTAAAATCGGGCCGCGGCGTGAGCACCACGCCGGCGTACTGTGACGCGAGCGAGATCGTCCTCGTTAGCGAGCTGAAGATCTTGTCGAGCTGCATCTCCCGCTTTATCATCTCCTCCCGGACGCTTACCTTCTCGTTCATCACGAACTCATAGGAGTCCAGAAGGGAATCCACGTAATAACGGTAACCCTTGTCTGTAGGCACCCGGCCGGCGGACGTGTGCGGCTGCATGAGGTAGCCCATCATCTCGAGATCGTACATTACGTTCCGCATGGTCGCCGGGGACAGGTTGAACGAGTACTTGTGCACAAACGAACGCGAACCGACCGGTTTCCCGGTGGTAATATACTCGTAGACGATGGCCCCCAGGATGGCCGCCTCCCTCTCGTTGAGAGGCCGATCTATTTTCTCATCGGTATTCATGTCGTTACCGTTATTAGCACTCTATACGATTGAGTGCTAATAATTTACAATAATTATTTTCCTGCGTCAAGTCAAAAAAAGTAAAATCATTAAAAGGGGGGGATCGGCTACTTTTTTCCGCTCTTTTTCTCTTTTTCCTTTTCCTTCTCGTCGGCCTCGAGCCTGGCGCGCATCGCGTCGATGGCGGTTTTAAGCCTGGTAGCCTCGTCTGATTCCCCGAAAAGTACATGGATGCGTCGCAGGACGGTAAGGAATTCGATGGACTTGAGCATGTCGCCGGGGACCTTTGTGGATTGCTCGTATTTGGTCCTGAACTGCTGGGCCGCGTCGCGGAGGCTCTGTTTGCAAAGGGACATCAACTGCTGGCGCTCACGATAGAACTCCATGCGAGGGTCGCGGTATTTCTGTACATCCGAGAAATTTATACTGTTCTTCACGATGGCGGCCACGCGCGCCTGGAGGTCGACAAAGGACCATTTCCATTTCGAGGTCTCGCCTATCCTGTCGATGAGTGTCGAAAGCGCGTAATTAATCCGTTGAATCAGCTTCAGGGTCTGCTGCGGGTTTATCCGGTCGATATCCGCAAGGTACTCCTCGTTTTCCTTTAAAGAGCGGTCGACCTGGTCGCCGAGAATGCCTTCCATCTTCTGTAGAACGGAGAAGAATTCCTTGCGCGCGTTCTTCAAGGCGGCCTCGTTCTTTATTTTCAGTATCTCGAACGAGGCGTCATTCATGCTGATGTTCAGCATGATGATTTTCAGAAGCTCCACCACGGCCTCAACCGTAATGTAGCCTTTGATTCGGGGCATTTCCTTCTTTTTCTTTTCGAGTTCGCCGAGCCGTTTATACGACGCGTCTATCTGTGTTTTGAAGTCTTTGATATAATCGTTATAAACGGACTTTTCAGCCTTGGTTATGGCCATTCCGCCACCCTACGCATACGTATCTATAATGGCCCCCCTGTTCCCCTCGCGGGCCTCCGTCCGCTCCTCCCGCCTTTCTTCGGCGGGAGCGGAAGCGACGGGCGTTTCGCTGCGCGTCGAAAAACCCTGCGGCACAACGTCCGGGCCGCTTATAGCCTGAACTTCCATGGCGCCCTCCCGCACCCTTCAGTCAGCTATATATTACTACATTTCGACAATAAACGCAAGTAAGTTATCCTTTTTTCATCTCAGGCGAGGGTACCTCCATCCACCACGAGCACCTGCCCGGTAATGAACTCCGCCTTGTCGGAACAGAGAAACAGCACCGGATGGATTACGTCCTCTACCTCGGCTATCCTCCCCATTGGGATTCCCTTTTCTATTTCCACCCGGATGGCGTCGTTCGACCAGAATGGTTTGCTGAAATCGGTCTTTACCATGGCGGGGGCGACGGCGTTCACCTGAATGTTGAACTGGGCAAGCTCGAAAGCGAGCACTTTGGTAAGCATCTCTATCCCCGCCTTCGCGATCCCGTATATCCCCATGCCGGGAGCCGCCTTTCGTCCCGCGATCGACGAAATGCTCACGATTCGGCCGCGCTTTCGTTCGCGCATGATCATTGCCGCCTTTCTCGAGCACAGAAACGTTCCTGTCAGGTTGGACTCTATTATCTTGTTCCAAGTGGCCGGCTCGGTGTCCACTACGGAGCCGGTGAGAAGGTTCATTCCGACGTTGTTTATAAGTATGTCCACGTGCCCGAAGGTTTTTACCGCGGCGTCGAAGAGGGCGTTGACATCCTCCTCCTTCGCTATATGCGCCGGGACCGCGAGCACCCTGTCTCCGCCATCGATGGCCGCGACGGCCGCCTCTAGCCCCTCCTTTTTCCGTCCGCAGACGACCACCTTCGCCTTCTGCGCGACAAGCGCCTTTGCAAGCTCCAGGCCTATCCCCCGGCTTCCGCCCGTAATGACAGCGACCTTTTCCTCAAGTCCGTACCATACATTGCTCATGCGATATCTCCGTTATTATTCTGATGATGGGCCCGTGTCTCTCGGCTTTTCGGCGCCATCGATAAACATCTTTTTAATCATATCGCCGCCCTTTTCCCGTATCACCCCGGCGCCATTGGAGAGGCGCTGGATGATCTCCGCGCCGCTTTGCGGCATCTTCCTGCCCGTATACGACAGGTACCCCGTGTACAGCAGGGCGAGCAGCAGAACAATGGCGATGAGCTTAACGACGCCCTTCGCCAACTGGTAAATGACATACAGCGCGATTCCGGCCGCCGCTAAAGCCATCACCGTGTCAATGAACTGCGAGCTCATCGTTCCACCTTCATTAAAAGACGCCGGCCGCTTCTACAGCCGGACCCTCCGCGCGTCCCCGGTGAGGGTTCCGATATTCATCATAAAGCGCGACATGCCCACAGGAATGCCGAGGATCTTCGTTTCTATGAATTCTGCGATTATATTGCCCTGGCCGCCCGTTTCGTAATAGGCGTAGCGCGTCACTGCGCCGCCCCTGCTGCGTATTTCGCCGCTCTGCGCCGGCTCGATCCCTATCGCACGCAGCGCCCTTAGCTTTTTATCCAGATTGGACACGAAAAAGCCCACATGATGCAGTCCTTCGCCTCTTGCTTCGAGATGTTCGGCGTAAATGCCGCCCGACCCCGCCCTGCTCTCTATGATCTCCAGTTGAACGCGGCCTATATAACCAAGATGGATGTCGATGTCGAGAACAAGCTCCTTGCCGCGCGAAACGACCCGCATCTCGCCGGAGCTCTCGGCCCTGTACCAGCACCGCACACCGAGAGCCTGGGTGTAGCGCAGCATGGCCTTTTCCGCGTCGCGTACCACTATGCCGATCTGGTCCACCCTGCCGCCAATCGAAGCCGGCCACAATTTTGGCTTTCCGCCCATTGCTTCCACCATTCTCCCAGCAAAGGATTGCGCCCGATAAATCCTGAGATACGCCCCGCCGCAGGGCCGCATTTGTCATCGATATTGCCGTCTTTCTCGGCGATGTCAATCCATTTACGCCATTTCGTCATCCGAGAGCATTAAAACGAGACAGAGGCTGATTAAAAACAAGCAACCCCACAGAAGCATGGCTCGCTTGCGGGAAGATGATAAGCAGGCGAAAGGGAAACAGTCGAAAGTCGAAAGTTGAAAGTTCAAAGTTCAAAGGTCAAAGGTCAAAGGTCAAAGGTCAAAGTTTGAATAGGTCATCGTCCACAAGGGGCTACAGCCCCTAACTCTGTAATAAGGGGATTCTTCGTGGAATCAGGCTAATATCTTCAGAGAACAAGGGGTTGTAACCCCTAACTTTTGCACGACGAGCATATATGGCCTATCCGTAAATAATCCAACCGGCCATAGGCATCAGCAAAACCCCCTCTAGGGGTGGCGCAGCGCGCCGGGGGCGTTAGTCTCCGCACCCCTGGAGTAAGTATTAGGAAAAACCTACAGACTATCCAAGCAGACGCTTAGTAGGGCGTAGCCCGTAACGAAGCGCGGCGCTTCCATGATGTCTTTCGCCCCACGAAAGTAACGAAGGCCGTTATATCTTTCATCGACTGAAGAGAGGGACTTCCCAAAAGTAACTTTTGGGACGATCCCTTCCGTTCGGGTGTATAGCAAGATATAACTTTGCGCATCAGGGCCGAGAATACATCTTCTCTATCTCCCCGGAGTACACATCGAGGACCACCCTTTTCTTCACTTTCTGCGTCGGGGTCAGCATGCCGTTCTGCTCGGTAAAGCGTTCGCAAAGCACCGTATGCTGTTTGATCTGCTCGAAACCCTCGAGCTCCCTGTTGGCCTTTGCGATCTCCTCGGCGATGAGGCCGCGTATGTTCCCCTTCTCGATGAAGTCGGGCCCCACCTTGACCACAATGGGCGCTCCGGCCGAGCTGTCTATCACCACGGCGTTTTTATCGTATCCAATGCCCTCCCGGTCGAACTTGTCCTTGAAATATGTAAGGTTCGGGACGAAGAGCATGGAGATCACCGCACGCTCGTCGCCGATGGTGAACACCTGGTCAATGTAGGGGCTGGTGGCGAACAGACTTTCGATCTTCGCCGGCGCCACGTTCTTGCCGCTGGAAAGGCAGATGATCGCCTTGATGCGATCTACTATCTTATAGTAACCGAATCGGTCAACCTCCACCTTGTCGCCCGTCTTGAACCATCCGTCCTCCGTAAACGAGGAACGGGTCTCCTCGGGCTTGTTCCAGTACTCCCTGAAGATGCCCGCGCCGCGCAGCTCGAGCTCTCCAATTTCGGACACGCGCAGTCTGCTGCCGTTTGATTCCAGACCGACGGAACCGGGCCTGCAGGCCCGAAGAGGCATGTTGGCGCAGGCGTTGAAACTCTCGGTGGAACCGTATCCCTCGCTCACCCTGATCCCGATTATATAGAAAAATCTTAGGAGCTCGGGCGATATTGAGGCGCTGGCGGAGAAGGAGTGCTTAAAGTTACTCCCAAACAGCGCGCGCACCTTGGCGAAAAGTTTGTCGGCTATCCTGAATTTGATTTTCAATCCAAGCGGCAGGTCCCGCGTTACGTCATAGTCGTGGCCCATGTTATAGGTGTCGGTTTCGGGATCATAACGCCGCATAAAGACCTGTTCCCCGACGCCCAGCGCCCAGTCGAAGAGTTTTCGCTTAAGCCCGCTCTCGCCCATAGTCTGCTGGAGCTGGATGTATATCTTTTCGTAAAGACGCGGTACGCAGTTTATCCAGTGCGGGTTGTATTTCTGTAAATCGGCCACCAGGGTTCCGGGCGAATCGGCGTAGCAGATGGTGCATCCGTTGAAGATGGCGGCAAGCTGGCACGAGCCCCTGTCGAATATGTGGGCAAGGGGCAGAAAACACAGGGTGGTGTATTCAGTTTTGAAGTCCATACCGCAATACTTGAAAAATTCATTTACCCCGTTCATCCTCGAAGAGGCGTTATGATGCGTAAGCACCACGCCCTTGCCCTGTCCCGTGGTGCCGGAGGTATAGAGAATGGTGTATATGTCGTCGAGAACGACCCCGTCGCGCCTAACGATAAAGGCTTCGTAATTCGCCTTCGTTTTTTTCCATTCCTCACCCATCCTCTCAAGCTCGCCCATCCCGATGACCCTTGAATCCTGGCCCTTGTATTCACGGTCCATCACGATGATCTTTTCAAGCTTCGGCATCCGGTCAATGCCGGAGAGGACCATTTTCAGTACGTCGGCGCCCCTTAAAAAGATGAATTTACTCGCGGAGTCGTTGACGATATACGAGACCTCTTTTAAAGAAAGCGTTGGATATATCGCTACGCTAACACCGTTGGCGCAGGCTAGCGCCATGTCTGCATGCGTCCAGTAAGGGCCGCTGGCCGACATTATCGCCACCATCTCCTGCTTTTTCAGGCCAAGGCTCATGAGGCCGCAGGCGTAGTTCTCGACCCTCTCGTAGGCCTCGCCCCAGGTCATGGTGCCGTTGCCGTCCCCCTTGTAAAGGGCCGGGTTGAAACGCTGAAGGTCCTTGGCGGCGTAGGTTTTGGAATTCTCTACGTATCTCTGCGTAACGGTGGGAAGTTTCGTCCGCTCCCATTCCCACTGGTCCTTCCAGGGCAGGTTGAAATAATCAATGTTTGGCATATCTTTCTCTCCTGACACTCATTCTATCGCAACCGGCATCACCCACAGGGGGGCGTATCATGCCTGTCATATAAATATGGGCTCAAATTAATTGAAAACCATTTTAAATATGCTTTCAGTATTTTTTTTATATCCATAATGTAACATTTTTCAGAGGAAAGGCCGTCGAAAGTTCAAAGGTAAAAGTTGAAAGTATGTGAGCTGGTGCTTTATGGTTACGATTTCAAACTTATTCTACCATGAGACTCCCCCTCTCCTTTTTTCCCGAGCTTAATGGGAGAGGGGGCCGGGGGTGAGGGCGTTAAGCAGTTCAAAGTTCAAAGCTCGGCCATAGGCATCAGCAAAACCCCCTCCGGGGGTGGCGCAGCGCGCCGGGGGCGAAGGAGGTAAGCAGTTGGAAGTTGAGGAGAGGCAGTCGAAAGGAAAGGCCGTCGAAAGTTCAAAGGTAAAAGTTGAAAGTATGTGAGCTGGTGCTTTATGGTTACGATTTCAAACTTATTCTACCATGAGACTCCCCCTCTCCTTTTTTCCCGAGCTTAATGGGAGAGGGGGCCGGGGGTGAGGGCGTTAAGCAGTTCAAAGTTCAAAGCTCGGCCATAGGCATCAGCAAAACCCCCTCCGGGGGTGGCGCAGCGCGCCGGGGGCATTAGGCTCGTAGAATACCTGGAGTGAGAATCTCTCATAATTGAGCCAAAAACCTCAAGCTCATCGCGTGAACTCCCCCTCTCCTTTTTTCCCGAGCTTAATGGGAGAGGGGGCCGGGGGTGAGGGCGTTAAAAGAAAAACATGGCCGGCCTTGACAAATCATTCACGATGATGTAAGGATTAGAAGCTGGCGCTATCGGCAACAACGCCAGCGAGGCAAACAGCGTGACGATAAAACGTAAGCCCATACTTCTTATAGAAAACGATAGCTCAAACAGGCTCGAGACCAAAAGGGCCCTCGAGGGTTTTGGTTATTCCGTTCTCGCTGCGGCAAACGGCGAGGAGGCCATGGAAATCATCCGTAGCAAGACGAACGCTGGCCTGGTCCTTTTGGATACGGATTCGGACAACAGCGTCGACTTTATCCAAATAGCCCATGAAATAACCCGAAAAACCCAATCCCCTATAGTATTCCTCGCCTCTCGTTTTGAAGAGAACAACTACGAAAAAACCAGGGAAATACCCGGTTACGGATATGTCATCAAAGGCAGCGGGTGGCCCGCTTTGCGCTCAACCATAGAGACGGCTTTCGATTTATATAGATCTCACAGGATGCTGGGAGAAAGCGAGGAGCGCTATCGCGCATTGTTTGAGAATAGCCAGTCCATCATGCTGCTCGTAGATCCGAAAACCGGCGATATAATCGACGCGAACAAATCCGCCTCCCGCTGGTATGGATGGAGCCTCGACGAACTCAGAAACAAAAAGATATTCGATATAAACGCCCTATCCCCGGAGGAAACCCGGCGCGAGATGGAAATGGCGGAAAAAGAAAAGCGAAACGTCTTTTTTTTCCGCCACAGGCGCGCCTCCGGCGACATCCGGGAGGTCGAGGTTTATTCCGGCCCTATTCCCTTCAAGGGGAAACAATTGCTGTACTCAATAATCCATGACATATCCGTTCAAAAGAAGATGGAGGAGGAGTTGAAACGCAATGCGGCAAGGATGCAAAGCCAGGTGGAAATTCTACAATATCGGAGCGAATCGGTCAAGGACTTCCTCGACTACGCCCTCAAACAGGCCCTGGCCCTGACCTCCAGTTTATACGGATATATCTATTTCTATGACGAAGAGAAGAGACTGTTCACGCTGAACACCTGGTCTAAGGAGGTCATGGAAAGCTGCACCGTACAGAACCCCAGTACGATCTATCCGCTCCATGGAACCGGAATATGGGGAGAGGCGGTGCGCCAGAGGAAGACGATCATGGTGAACGATTTCCAGAATCCCCATCCCCTTAAAAAGGGGTATCCGGAGGGCCATGTAGAACTTACCCGTTTCCTGACGATTCCCCTAATTGTAAATGATAAAATCGTCGCCGTAGTGGGGGTGGGCAACAAGGAGACGGATTATGATGAAAGCGACGTGCAGCATCTTACCATATTGATGGATTCCGCCTGGAAGGTGGTGAACCAGATGGAATCCTCGATCGAGATAAGCCGCCTCCTGGAGGAGAAGGAGCTGCTTCTAAGGGAGGTGCATCACCGCGTTAAAAACAACATGAACACCATGATGGGCCTGCTTTCCCTTCAGGCCAACAGCACCGATTCGGCCTCGGCCGCGGACACCCTGCGGGACGCCCGATCGCGGATAAACAGCATGATGATAGTCTACGACAGGCTGTTTCGATCGGCGGACTATAGAAGCATATCGCTTCGCGGGTATCTGGAACCTCTGATGGACGATATTATAACCTCCAGCACCCTCTCGGCGGTCATAACGTCCGAAAAACAAATAGACGATTTTACCTTGAATACGGACAAGTTGATACCGATAGGAATTATCATTAACGAACTCCTCACAAATGCCATGAAATACGCCTATACAGGGAGGCCGAATGGGAGCATTACCCTTTCGGCTTCGAGAAATAAAAATACGGTCGAGATCGTCGTACACGATGACGGCCCCGGACTCCCCGAGGCGGTCCTTTACGGCGGGACCGCCGGTTTCGGGCTGGAGCTCGTGCGCATGATGTTGGAACAGCTAAACGGCACCATTCGTATCGAAAACGACCATGGCGCCCGTTTCAGCATCAGCATTCCCGACATTGTATAGGACGGTTTTTCCGATTGCCTCCTTCCTTATTTCAACTCCGGTAAACCCAGAACCCCGGCGGCCGTTGCGGTCCCTTCCCCACAGGTATCGGCGCACTTCTTCATGACATATTCATGGACTATTTTAAGACAGGCCTCCACGGCCCCCGGCTCGATGTTCTCGACGGTGTCATCCCGCGTGTGATACACCATGCGCTCCTTTTCGACGTCGGTGGGAAGGGCGATCAGCGTGGTCGCCTCCACCCCTATCTTCGCGAATTCCGCGGCGTCCGTGCCGCCTACGCCGGGATATACCCGGAAGAGCTTCGCCTCGTACCCGGCCCTCCCGGCGAGGGCGACGCATTCCTCCGCCATGGAGCGGGACAGCTTCACGAACCCGTTGATATCCGACACGAGAAATTTTATCCTGTCCGCGCGGTATATGCTGTCAAGGTTTAAGACCCTGGTCGGAATCGAGAGCAGTTCCGCGCGGTGTCGCTTCGCGAATGCCCGCGACCCCCTGAGCCCCGCCTCTTCCGCGTCGAAACTGGCGAACACGAGCCGCGTGTGCCGCGGCACGCCCCCTCCGGCCTTCTTCAATTCTCCAAAATATCGCGCCAGCTCGACCACCATTGCCGACGCTATAAGATTGTCGCCGGCCCCGGGAGTACCGTTTTTGCCCATAAAAAAATACATCGGCACTATGAACACGAAACAGACGAAAGCGCCCCAGGTGAAATAAGTGGCGAATTGCGGTGTTGTTCCTTCCATGAATCGAAACCCCGCGATTATCCAGGCGAAAACCGGCGCAACCGTAAGAGCGGATATCATTCCCGCAACGCAGATCCGGTAGCCGCGCGGCATACGCGCCATGAGGGTAAACTCGTACGCGCTATCATGATGCCCGCTTACGACTATCTGCGAGCGCGCCTCTTCCACCGGTTCTATGACGCCATACACGTTTCGTCCTTCGCGTTCGGGATACAGCGGATCGAACACCTGCCAGTAACAGATGAACTGGGTGAAGGCCATGATCTGTGCCAGCGTATACCCTGCCGCCGCCGCAAGCACGTAATCGAACAGCAGCAGGAAGGTCGCCGCGATAAACAGGGTGGACGATGTGTACATAAAGCCCAGGAATGAGCCGGGATGCATGCTGAATGTTTCCAGGTGCGCCCTGTCGCAGCAGCGTTCCAGGTTCTCATGCAGTTTTTCCGCGGCCCTTCGGCCGCCCTCTCCACCCGCCAGTCGCGGACCGCACTCTTCGATAAGCTTTCCGGTTAACACGAGTGATTTCCGTGCGAGGTCCGTTTCGTCGAATTTCTTTTTCATGCGGACGATTTTTAACTCCTCCGTATTCAGGATTCCATGGCGTTACGGGCGTACGGTATAGAGGCCGTATGAAACCACCGGTATTGCCGGAAAAGGCATGCCTCCGATAATCCACGCCCCGTATACACAGACAGACACGGGTCCGGCGTACAGGTTGCAAAAATATGAGTGAACGCTCGTTATATTTTATCCGCGATCAGCCTATCCGTATACTACCTTCAGGAGGGCGCCGAATCACGGCTCTTGCTGAGGCCTGCCATCCGGAACGCCCGGGACGGTCGCGGAGCAAGCCGCACTGATAGTAGATGCACGGTGTCTTTATCGTTTGACAAGGAGAAATCATGGTGGTACGGTTCATCATTCCGATCTTCGCATGCCCGATACACGATGTGGCCGGTATGGAGGAAACACCATGTCATCCTTCATCAGAAAATATTGTGCGGTCGTACCGATGGTGCTCGCGGTCGCGTTCATGTCATTCTCCACGAATGTCCGCGCTCAGGCCGAAACGGCCACCCCTTGTGGCAGGGCCGGCAATCCCAGGTTGCCCGAATTGTTAAAGAAAGGATCCATCGGCGCGCTCACCTGGTGGGGAGGCGTGCATATGGGCGGCGATATCTGCGACTGGAGCAGCTCACACCTCGGGGCGACCGGCAAGCCTCCCGTCAAGCCAATTCCCACCGCGAACATGGACGAAGACGAGGCCGAATACGCATCCTGGAGGGCCCTTGAAAACTGGTCGTGCATGTACACCGCCCTCAGCGCCATGGACGGCGATACCTCGACCGCATGGTGCGAAGGAAAAAAGGACGAAGGTGTCGGCGAAGTACTCGTCGTGAAGGTGGACACGACAAAACCCGTACGGATATGGAGCGGGCTTGGCGCGAGCGACCATCTATATAAGGCCAACAACCGCGCCCGAAAAATCAGGATATGGGCCTTACAGGCCAGACAGGCCCGCAAGGAGATCGGCCAGTACGAAACTGGTCTCGTTTTCGAAGACATTACCGTGGTTGGCTCTCATGAAGTCACCCTGAAGGATCTGAACGGCTGGCAACCGCTCCCCCTGCCGCCTCGCAGGGGACTGGCCTTCCGGAGCGTTATCGAAAACGGGAAACCGGCCGTTGATCACAAAGACAGCACCTTTCTCGCCGTCGAGATACTTTCCGTGTACAGGGGAACGAAGTACAACGATACCTGTATTTCGGAAATAGGTATAGAACAAGGGAAATGATGATATTCCGTGAGACCGTGGGGACCGCGTTTCCGGCGACGGTATCGCAACCGGGTATTCCCCGAATCGCGAAGGAAAGGTCGACATGATTGAAAACAGTGCCGTACTCCTGGATCATCGATCCGCACGCTTCCAGCGGATAAAGAACGCGCTTCTCGGTGAGCCCATGCATCTGTGCCCCGAGAGGGCATACCTGGTCACCGAATACTTCAAGAGGCACGATTCACCGGCGGATCCGATGATCGTCCGCAAGGCAAAGGCCTTCCGGCACCTGATGAGCTCGAAGTCCGCGATCATCTTCCCCGATGAGCTGATAGCCGGCAATATGGGCACCCGCAGGAAATCCGCCATAATCCAGCCGGAGCTCTCGGGCGTCATTTCGATGATCGCGGACCTCGCCCGCATCGAGAAAAGAGGCACGAACCCCATGCGGATATCCCGGCGCGATCGCCTGAAGCTTTTCACGCGCGTGGTGCCATACTGGTCTTTCCGCAATCTTGTCTTCCGCGCGTTCTACCCGCGCATCGGACGTTTCCTGCGCTATGCGGCCGAGCAGCTCAACGCGACGTATTACCTTATAAACGAGGCCGGAGGCATCGGGCATTTCCTTCCAAACTACGAAAGAATCCTGAAGATCGGAATCCGCGGATATATCGAAGAGCTTGAGAAAGGCGGGGCGGACTTCCACCGCGCGGCGATTATCGCATGCGACGGAATCGTCGCTTTCGCGGGGAAACTCGCGGCTGAGGCGGCGCGGCTCGCGCAAACCGAAAGCGACGCGGAGCGCCGGGCCGAGCTGAAGGAGATAGAGCGCATCTGCGCGAAGGTTCCGTTTGAGCCCGCAGGAACGTTCCACGAGGCGGTCCAGTCCCTCTGGCTATCCCACATGGGGGTATGCCTTGAGAGCATCAATTCGGCCGTTTCATTCGGGCGGATCGACCAGTATCTCTATCCCTATTTCCGCGACGACCTCGAAGCGGGAAGCATCACGCCGGAGCGTGCGCGCGAGCTTCTTCTCTGCTTCTCCGCCAAGGCGACGGAACATGTCTTTCTTCTCTCCGAGCGCACCAGCGAATACCACGGCGGATATCTCGTGGCACAGGCGGCCATCGTTGGAGGCATCGACGAGGACGGAAATGACGCGGTCAATGATCTCACCTATATCTTCCTGGATGTTATGGAAGAATCCGGGCTGCGCGACCCGAACTACCAGGCGCGCATTCACCCCGGAGCACCCGAGCGCTATGTGCTGAGAGCCGTGGATGTGGCGAGGAGGGGGAACGGCGTTCCCGCCCTCTTCAACGATGAGGCGTCGATATCGGCACTGCTGCGTCACGGCTATCCGCAGGAAGAAGCGCGCAACTACGGCGTGGTCGGCTGCGTGGAGCTGGCCCTGCCGGGAAAGAGCTTCTTCTCGACCGATGCCGCGCTCTTCAATCTGCCCGTATGCCTCGAACTCGCGCTCAACCGGGGGAGGCGCCTCTGCGGAGGCGCCCGCGTGGGAGCATATACGCCGTCCCCTGCGGGCTTCGGCGGTATCGAAGATCTTCTCGAGGCGTTCCGTGCGCAGGTATCCCACATGGTTGGCCGGTTCATCTCCGATATTCAGGTCATCGAACGCGGCAACCGCGATTATCACCCCACCCCGTTTTCTTCCATGCTGGTGGACGGATGCATCGAATCCGGGAAAGACACGACCGCCGGTGGCGCGCTGTACAACTCCAGCGGGATACAGGGTGTGGGCGTAGCGGACACCGCGGACTCCCTGGCGGCCCTCGATCATATCGTTTACCGGAGGCAACGCTATACGCTGACGCAGGTAATTGACGCGATGCGGACGGATTTCACCTCCGATCCGGTCATGCGGGCCGAATTGCTCAACGCGCCCAAATACGGAAACGATGTCGAACTTCCCGACGGCTACGCGGCCATGGTCGTGCGGATTTTTCATTCCGCTCTCGCCCGGCACCTGAACACGCGTGGGGGGCCGTATGTTCCCGGCTTTTACTCCTCGACTTCCCATGTCGGCTTCGGTCGGTACACCGGGGCCCTCCCGAGCGGCAGGCGTTCGGGCGAGCCCTTCGCCGCCAGCCTCGACCCGTCCCAGGGGCGAGACCGCCTGGGCCCCACGGCGCTCCTCAACTCCGTCGCCAGGATAGAGTCCGAGCTGGCGCCCAACGGATACGCCCTCAACCTGCGGTTCGACCCGCACACGGTCGCGGGAGAACGCGGGCTTTCCGTTTTGACGGCGCTCGCAAAAGGCTTCTTCGCTTCGGGGGGGATGGAGATGCAGTTCAACGTGGTCGATCCCGCCGCGCTCGAGGAGGCCCGGCGGAATCCGGGAACACACCCGGGGCTTGTGGTGCGCGTCGCGGGCTACTCGGCGTACTTCGACGATCTGCCCGACTCGGTAAAGGGCGAAATCATCGCGAGGACCAGGCTTGGTTTATAAACAGCGTACCGGGACACCATTCCGTGACCGGCTTCGCGTTCGATCTTTTCGCACATGAGATCTCCGCCCCCGCCCCGGAGAAATGTATTATTACACTTTACTATTTTTGAATTGACTTTTCCCGACGCATGCGTCATGATCCCCCGCAATTATGACTCCAGGAGCTTTTCCTCACAGGGATCTCCCTGCGCGCGCCGACCCGCCAGCCTCCGCCGGCACGAGAGCCATATCCTGAACACGGAGGATTCTGCATGCAGAAAACGTATACGGTTTACGCATACCGATGGATGGTTCTCCTTGTATTCGCGCTCCTCAACGGCGTCATACAACTCGACTGGATAACCTTTGCGCCTGTTACGGTGGACGCAATGGCGCTGTACGGCGTCTCCGCCTTCTGGATCGTGTTGCTTTCCATGTCGTTCATGCTCGTGTACCTCGTCATGAGCGTGCCGGCGTCGTACATCATCGGGCGCTATGGAATCCGTATCGGCGTTGGAATCGGCGCCGCGCTCACCGGTGTATTCGGCTATGTCCGCGGGGTGGGAGGCGAGAGTTACACCGCCGTGTGCCTGGCGCAGTTTGCGCTGGCGGCGGCCCAGCCATTCATCATGAACGCCATCACCAAGGTGGCGGCCGAATGGTTCCCCATCAACGAACGGGCGACAGCTTCGGGAGTTACCGCGCTCTTTCAGTTCATTGGAATCATAATAGCCATGGCGGCCACACGGCCCATCGCCGAAATGTTTCTTCCGGCGGGAAGCACCGCCCTGACCCTGCCGGCGATGAAATCGATGCTTACGGTTTACGGTTACGTCTCTATCGTTTCAGCCGTGCTGTTCATCCTAATCGTCAGAGACAAACCCCCTTCACCGCCGGACGCGGAATCGGCCGAGGAGCGCTACGGCATGTTCGACGGGCTGCGCCACCTTTTCCGGCAGCGCGACATGATATTTCTGCTGCTGATTTTCTTCATCGGCCTCGGGATGTTCAACGCCATCACCACTTTCGTAGACCTCATTCTCGCGGGCAAGGGCTACAAGGCCGGTGGTCACGAAGCTGGGGACATCGGCGCCCTCATGATGATTGCGGGAGTTCTGGGAGCCATTGTCGTGCCGATTTTCTCCGACAGGCTCATGAAACGAAAACTCTTTCTGGTGATCTGCATGCTGGGCCTCATCCCGGGGCTTGCGGGGCTTACCTTTGCGTCCTCCTACGCATTGCTGCTCATCGCCAGCGGTGTTTTCGGCTTTTTCTTCATGGGCGCGGCCCCGATCGGCTACCAGTACGCCGCCGAGGTGAGCCATCCGGCCCCCGAGTCGACCTCGCAGGGGATGATCGTTCTTTCGGGACAGGTTTCCGGCACCATTTTTATCACGCTGATGGCCATACTGGGGCATGTAACCATCGAAGCCATGGCCGACGCTAACAGGGCGGAAAGCACCATCACGCTTACGCCATTCATGATCGGGTTCATCGCGCTGGCCGTAGTGAATGTCGTGCTGAGCTGCCTGATGAAGGAATCGGCGCTTGCGAAGGAGGAGATTTCGTAAAGTGCGCTTTGCCGGCATGGTTCGGCCGCGAGAAAAATCCTTCGCCCCACGATCGATGACGTCGCAGGGCGGGAGTGGTCGAACCGGCCGCCGGTTTTAGCCTCGCGGTCTATCGGCGGGACCGACTCACATAAGCCCGCGGTACGCCCCGCCGTCGATAAGGATGGTCTCTCCCGTGATGTATGCCGCCCTCTCCGAGGCCAGAAAGGCGACAAGCGAGCCGAACTCCTCCGGAGATCCTATACGTCCGGCCGGTATCCCCGCGGTGATGGAGCGCCTCGCCTCCTCGTATGCCATTTTGGATTTTTCCATCATTCCAGCTATAAGACCCTCGACGCGGTCCGTCAGGATATAGCCAGGCGCGACCGTGTTGCAGGTGATGTTGTGCGAGGCGAGCTCGCCGGCGAGCGTCTTCATGTAAGCGACCACGCCGACGCGCGATACGTTGGAGAGCGCGAGGTTCGGAGCCGGCTGTTTTACGGTTATCGACGTGGAGGCGATGATGCGGCCCCACCCGAGGCGCTTCATGGCGGGCATAAAGGCGTGCACAAGGCCGATGGTGCTTAGAAGATTGAGCTCCAGGGCCTTACGGAAGTCCTCGGGAGCGAAATCCTGAACTATGCCCGGCGGAGGCCCGCCCGCGTTGGCGAAAAGTATATGGACCTCGCCTAAGCGCCGAAGCGCCTCCCCGGCGAAGGCCTCCACCGCCGATGGATCGGTCACGTCGCACGGAGCGGCAAATACATCCACCCCGTAATTATCTCCGATAATCTCCGCGGTCTTCCGTATCGCGTCGGCGTCCCTGGAGCACAGGGCGAGCCTCGCCCCTTCGGCCGCAAGCGCCTCGGCCACGGCGCGGCCGAGCCCCCTGCTCGACGCCGTAACTACGGCAACCCTGTTCCGCAAGCCTAGATCCATTCCGCACCTCCTTACAGCGCTCTCGGCGTGAAAATCCGCCGAGGGTCCCGGTCCCCTAAAATATCTCGAGGGGACCGGCCTCAGTCAAGCGAAACTGGCGAAGCCTGATAAGCCGGACGCGATGAAGCCTGTCCGCTGAAATCTCGGCGAGCGCCATTACCGCGCGGTCTATGCGAAGCGCCTTCGCCTCCTCCGTCGAAAGTAAAAGGCGAAGCCCCTCATCATCGAATTCCGCCTTTAGTACGGCATCGTCAAAGGCGAGCTCCACCGTCCCCTTTTTCGCCTCCCTCGTAAAAGAGACGCGCGATTCGACATTCCGCCTCATCGCAGAGAGGATTTCTCCGTCTTCCGTGACGGCCGCATACTCCATCGCGCCGGTTAGCGCCATGAGCGACTCCCTCGAGTCGAGACGGCGCGCGGATTCCACTCTTATTCCCTCCGGAAGCCGGCCGTTCATGAGGCCCGGCAAAGCCATTACGTCCGTTTCCATGTACAGGTCCACATCGAGAAACTCGCATAGGCTTTCGACACCGAGCGGCAGGGGGAAGCCCGAGGACACCCTTTCGCGCTTGTTAAATCCCTGGGAAAACGAAACCGGTACGCCCGCCATTCGAAGCGATCGTTTTACGATCTCGATAAAATCGATATGAGGCACATAACGGGCCAAGCCGGTCTTGGAAAGGCGAAGCCGCGCATGGCCGGCCACGGTATACTTCCGCTCGAAAGCCTCAAGCGACCCATCGTGCGCCGTTAGGGCCGGCATGGGCCTTGTGGCCCTTTTCGCAAGAGAGGACGGGCTTACGCGGCCGCTCTTATGAATGTCCAGCAGTCCCTCGAAACCTGTCTCCACGGCATCCCAGGGGAAGACCGTATCGTCCGGTTTTCGTTCGAGGAGAGAGCTCCAATCCGGAAGCCGTGCGTTTAGGTTCCTCTCCCATAAGGCGTAGTCGAAATGTTCGCTCCACGAATCGAGCCTCGCCCCGTCCATATAGGCACCCAGTATAACGCTCGAGAGGCGCTCGTCGCCGCGCGAGAGCACCCCCTCCAGCACCGAGGATTCCACGTTGTGGTTCTTTATGCTTGCCTGGCGCGGCGCTTCCCGTTTGAGGCGCTTTACTACATCCAGAAAGTACGCCGCGTCCATCTGGCGCTCCCACTGGAAAGGCGTGAGCGGTTTTGGCACGAAAGGGGACACCGTTACGTTTATCTCCCTTTTCCCCCTCGCAAGCGAGGCGATTCTTTTTAAAAGCGCGGCAGTCTCCACGGCTTCATCGGTCGTTTCGCATCCGGGAAGGCCGATCATGAAATATAGTTTTATGGTGCGCCATCCCTTTTCGAAAACATGCGCCATGATGGAAAGCAGGTCCTCCGTGGATATCCTCTTGTTGGCAAGCATACGCATCTGTTCCGACGCGGATTCCACGGCGAAGGTAAGGGAGGCCTTCCTGAGGGAGGAGACGCCTTCTATTATCGGGAGCGTTCCGGTATCCACGCGAAGCGAGGGCAGCGAAACCGAAACCCCGCGCTCGTTTAAGCCGGGAAGAATTTTGTTTAGAAGGTCTACCAGCCCGCGATAATCGCTTATGGACAGCGAAGCGAGGGTAAGCTCGTCGTAGCCCGAGTTATCGAGCATGGTCATAATCCCGTCGGAGAGGGCCCCGGGGGCATATTCCCTGCAGGGAAGATCGTAATAGCCCGCGTGGCAGAAGCGGCACATATTGGAGCAGCCGCGCGTAACCTCGACGATGGCCCTGTCCTGCGCGACGCGTATGTTCGGGACGATGGGGCGAAGAGGAAAATGCGGCGAGGAGGCGCGATACGAACGCTTTTTTACTCTTTTACCCTCCACGGCCGCAAGCCGTCCATTTGACCGCACGTAACGGTGGAGCGATGGAATGTATACGCCTTCAATCTCCTCTAACATGGCGAGCGACCCGGTTCTCGGTACGCCCTGCCGTTTCGCCCGCAGCAGACACTCCGCTAATTCGACGATCCCTTCTTCGCCGTCGCCCAAATAGAAGGCGTCGACAAACTCCCCCATAGGCGCAGGATTGCATGCGGCCTCTCCGCCCGCGATGACGATTGGGCAGGCCTCGCCGCGGTCCGCCGCCGCGAGCGGGATGCCTCCGAGGTCCAGCACCTGGAGCAGGTTTGTGTAAAGAAGCTCGTGCGAAAGGTTGAAGGCCAACATGTCGAGCTCGCAAAGCGGAGTGCGGGTTTCGATTGTAAATAGCCGGAGGCCCATGGCCCGAAGCCGCGCCTCCATGTCCATGTCGACCGCGAAAACGCGCTCGCACGCCGCCCATTCGATAGAGTTTACTATATCGTATAATATTCTGATGCCATGATTCGACATCCCGACCTCGTACAGGTCGGGATAACAGACCGCCATGCGAAGCTGTGCCCCGGCCTTCCGCACCTGGTTGTACTCTCCGCCCGTGTAGCGCGCCGGCTTCTGGACGGAGGAGAGCAGCTCTACCAAAAGTTCATCCCTTAACGGCGGCATTCGCTGCCTCCTTCAATCCTTCGCTTAGCGCCATAAAATCGGCAATCGACATATCCTCCCCCCGTATCCTCGAGTCGAAGCCCATCCCCGCAAGAACATCGGCCACCGTTTTCCGGTCAAGCGCAATATGCGGGGACTCGGAAAGGGCCTTTATAAGGGTTTTTCTGCGACCCCAGAAGGCCGATTTTATTAGAAGGTGAAATAGCGCGAGCTTCTCTCCATCAAGCTCTACGTCGCGCCGCAGATCGAGCGCTATGAACACAGAAACCACGTCCGGCCGCGGATAGAAACACTCGGGCGGTATGGAAAAGAGCGTACGCGCCCTGTAATAGATGCCGAGCGAAACGGAGAGGGCGCCGTACTCGGGGCTTCCGGGGGCGGCCGTAATGCGCCTGGCCATCTCCCTCTGGAGCATTACGTATACCGAGGGTATGCGATAGTCCGAGGCTATCCGGAAAAGCGCTTCCGACGAGCAATAATACGGAAGGTTCGAAACAGCCTTCGTAAAACCCAGCTCTGGCGCCATTTTAAGGAAATCGCCGTGTATCAATTTAAGCCGGGCGTTGCCCGCAAAGCGCTGTGAGAGAAAGCGCGCGAAGCCGGCGTCTATCTCCACGGCCGTTACCGAACCCGCCCTATCGAGAAGTCCACCGGTCAGCGCGCCGAGGCCCGGCCCGACCTCGAGCACGCTGTCCTCGGCGGTCACACCGGCCGAGTCTATTATCTTTTGCGTGATGCCGGAATCGCACAGGAGGTTCTGGCCGAGCCTTTTGTTCGGCGAAAGCCCAAGCGACCTGGCGGTCCGTATGATCTCGTTTCTGTTCATCCGACCCATTATAATCCGGCGATAATATCCCCGGAAATGCCCTCGGCCCGCCACCCGCCAAAACATCGCGGCCGACCGGCATTGACCAATTTATCCTATACCTCTCTTAGAAATCAAGGGAAGTCCTAAAACTAATAATTTTAACTTTTCTTTATAACCTAACTACCTGCAGATTAAGTAGTTAGTCTTTTCTGTCCATCTTCGGCCGACGATAAAGCCTAATTTTTATGACTGCCCTTAAAAGTTGAAAGTTTGGCCATCGGCATCGGGCAACCCCCTCCGGGGGTGGCGCAGCGCGCCGGGGGATAACAGTCGAAAGTTGAAAGTTCAAAGTTGAAAGTTTGGCCATCGGCATCGGGCAACCCCCTCCGGGGGTGGCGCAGAGCGCCGGGGGATAACAGTCGAAAGTTGAAAGTTTGACCATCGGCATCGGGCAACCCCCTTCGGGGGTGGCGCAGAGCGCCGGGGGATAACAGTCGAAAGTTGAAAGTTTGGCCATCGGCATCAGCAAAACCCCCTCCGGGGGTGGCGCAGAGCGCCGGGGACGTTAGCCTCCGCAGCCCTGGAGCAAGTAAAAGGAAAAGCCTAAAAGAGAAGCCAAGCGGCCCTTTATGCTCAAATTTCCGGCCCGACTTTCCGTCAGTATAATCGGGACCGCATGCAAGGTTACATCGATGTAAAATTAGCGTTTAATAACTGGATTTCACCCCGTACTTGTTTGACAAATTAACGCCGAAGGTCTCAGTTGCTCATCAAAAGACAGGGCTTTCCCGGAGGAACAATGAAGCGCACCGAAGTAATCATCGCCGCCGACAGAAACTACCTGGTAGAACGGGAAAAGAACGTCCCCATATCACGGTATTTCGGGGAGGATACATTCAACGCCACCACCATGCGCGAGAGACTGCCCGAGGCCGTGTTTAACCGGCTGCAGGACACCACCATAAGAGGCAGGAAACCCGATCTGGAAACGGCCAATGCCGTGGCCCACGCCATGAAGGAATGGGCGATTGAAAAGGGGGCGACCCATTACTGCCACTGGTTCCAGCCGATGACCGGATCGACCGCGGAAAAACACGACGCCTTTATCGAGTTCACCAGTGATGGGACGCCGATCGAGCATTTTTCCGGCAAGCAGCTCATCCAGGGGGAGCCCGACGCGTCGAACTTTCCGAGCGGCGGGATTCGCTCCACCTTCGAGGCGCGCGGATACACGGCATGGGACATATCGAGCCCGGCCTTTATATTGAAGCGGGGCATAGGCAGCGCCCTTTGCATTCCTTCTATATTTATTTCCTACTCCGGCGAGGCGCTCGACAAGAAGACCCCGCTTCTGCGCTCCATAGAGGCGATCAATACGAGCGCCGTCAACATGCTTCGGGTCCTCGGCAACAGGAAGGTCCGCAGGGTATACACAACTCTGGGGCCGGAACAGGAGTATTTTCTTATCGACCAGGACTATTATTATAAAAGGCAGGATCTGCTTCTCGCGGGAAGGGCCGTCCTCGGCGCGACTCCCCCCAAGGGCCAGGAGCTGGGGGACCACTATTTCGGGAGCATAAGGGAAAGGATATTCTCGTTCATGCACGATGTGGAGGAGGAGCTCTACAAGCTCGGCATCCCCGCCAAGACCCGGCACAACGAGGCGGCCCCGGGCCAGTACGAAATCGCCCCCCTCTTCGAGGAGGCCAATCTTGCGGTGGACCACAACCAGATCTTGATGGAGACGCTTCGTTCGGTCGCGACCAAGCACAGGCTCGCCGCCCTTCTGCACGAAAAGCCCTTTGCGGGCATCAACGGCTCGGGCAAGCATCTCAACTGGTCGCTCGCCGACGATCTGGGCAACAACCTGCTCAATCCGGGCAGAACCCCGCAGGACAACATCCAGTTCCTCGTATTCCTCGTTGCGACCATCCGCGCGGTTTACCATCACGCGGATATTCTCAGGGCAACGATCGCGTCGTCCGGTAACGACCACCGGCTCGGCTCGAACGAGGCGCCGCCGGTGATCATCTCGGTATTCTTAGGCGAGCAGCTTACCGGCATCCTGGAGGACATCGAAAAGGGAATCGTGAGCAACGGGACCAACGGCGCGATTATCGATATGGGAATATCGAAGCTGCCGGTCCTCTCCAAGGACAACACCGACCGAAACCGGACCTCCCCTTTCGCCTTTACCGGAAACAAGTTCGAGTTTCGCGCCGTGGGGGCCTCCCAGTCCATATCGTTCCCGGCCACCGTGCTAAACACCATCGTCGCCGAGAGCCTGGACATCCTCGCCGGGAAGATCGCCGCAAAGGGGGAAAACTTAAGGCAGGCGACCCTCGATGTGCTGAAGGACGAGATAGGTACCATAAAAAGGGTCCTCTTTATGGGCGACAACTACTCGAAGGAATGGGAGGCGGAGGCGGGGCGCAGGGGCCTTCCCAACAAGAAGACCTCTTACGAATCGCTTCCGGACCTCGCCACCCCAAAGGCGGTCGCCCTCTTCGAGAAGTACAGGGTGCTCTCCTCGGCGGAGCTAATGTCGCGCTATCAGGTGCGGCTGGAGCGTTATGTGAAGGAGATAGACATAGAGGCCGGCACACTCTGCGACATGGTCGACAGCCAGGTCCTTCCCGCGGCGATCCGCTTTCAGGGGGAGTTGGCCTCCTCGATCCTAAGCGCGGCTCAGGCCCTCGGCGATGACTCCCTTCTCGCGCCGCAGAGAGAGCTTCTGGCGTCCCTGACCGGCCTTATAGGCGAAACCATGAGGCTCGTGGCCGAGCTTAAAGGGAACGTCGAGCGCGCGGAATCCCTTCATTCCGAGGAGGAAAAGGCCGCCGCGTTCGGCACCACAGTCCGGGAAACGATAGCCAAAATTCGTTCCAGGGTCGACGCGATCGAGCTTGTAATCGACGACGAGATCTGGCCGCTGCCGCGCTTCTGGGAAATGTTGTTCATTAAATAGTTACCGGGACGGCGCCGGCAGGAAGGGGCCCGCTTCGAGCCACTTCCTGTGCCGGTTCGTCAGAACCTCAGATACTCCCTGCCCATTCGGTCTATGAGCTGGATGTGCGAATGCTTGCCCTTCTCCCGGGCCTCCTCGAGTATGCGGTATCCCTCGCTTCTGCACCGGTCGCAGGAGCCCAGGGGCACCTCCACGCCAAGGCACAGCGGGTTTACCGACGATATCGTTTCGATCTTTAGAACGCCGGCACAGTCGTCACATACCATAACGGACTCCACCTGGTTCTCGCGTATGCCGTCCGTATCGTAGTAGATGGATTTTTTACGCACCATGTAATTGCCGGGCATTCCCCGCATCACGAAATCGCCGGCGCGGTAATACCGCTCCAGTATCTCTTTGGACAATTTCTTTATATACTGGGTTACCTCGGGCTCCTGCCGGACCGACTCGCGTTCGAAATCCGGCTCGCGGACGTATGAATAATCCACGCCCGCCATGGCGAGGGCAATTCCGAGGTTTACGTAGGGAAGCGCCCCCTGAATGGAATAGCCTCCCTCGAGCACCGCTATATCGGGCTTCAGGATCTCGTTCAATCGCGCATAACCCTGCGCCGAAAAGCGCATGTTGGTTATGGGGTCCGAATAGTGGTTGTCCTGCCCGGCGGAGTTGATGATTAGGTCCGGCTTGAAATCGTCGAGTATGGGCAGGACCACCTTTTCGAGCACGTACAAAAAGCCCTCGTCCGATGTTTCCGGCGGGAGGGGAATGTTTACGGTCTTGCCGATTGCGTTTGGCCCGCCCTGTTCGTCGATAAAGCCGCTGCCGGGATACAGGGTGCGCCCGTCCTGGTGCATGGAGATGAAGAGCGTGTCCGGGTCGTGCCAGTAGAGGTCCTGGGTCCCGTCCCCATGATGGCAGTCCGTATCGACTATCGCGATCCTCTTTCTTCCATAATGCTCACGGATGTGCTCGATCATTACGGCTTCTATGTTGATGTTGCAGAATCCCCGGGAGCCGTGCACCACCTTCATGGCATGATGGCCCGGCGGGCGCACCAGGGCGAATGCCCGATCCTCCCGTTTCTCCATAACGAGCCTCGCCGCCTTTATGGCCCCTCCGGCCGAGACCAGGTGCGACTCGGTCAGTATGCTTCGAACGTCCGGAAAGCAGAAATGTGTCCGCTCCACATCCTCTATAGTGGCCAGGTCGGGCTTGTATTCTTTAATACCGGGGATGTCGAACACGCCCTCCTCTATCAATTGGTCCTGTGTGTAGAGCAGCCGCTCCTGTCTTTCGGGATGCGTGGGGCTTATCGCCCAGTCGAATGCCGGAAAAAAGATGAGCCCAAGCCTGTTTTTAGCCTTCAGCATGTTCCCCGCACCCCCTTTTCGTATTTCTCGAGGATACCCGGCTTCACCTGGCAGCGGACGCGAATGTTTCTGCCCGCGGTATGGTATCCCCGCACCATATTGAATGAGGCCGCGTGGACCACCTCGGCCTGTACGCGCTCCCCTGGTGCGGTCTTGCCCAGGTGTCCGATAAGGTAGCGCCGCGCGTCTTCACCCGCCTCCTCGAGCGTGTACGAGGCCGGCACCTCGCGCGATACGCCCAGCTCCGGGATCATCAGCATGCCCATCTCCGTATCGGCCAGCAGTTCGATGCTCATGGTCGTTCGGGCGAGCGCCGCGCCGATGGCGTTGGCTACCGCGTAATCGCGCGGAACGGTCACCTCGAGCGAAAAGGCCCTCGCAAGCTCCTTCCTGAACGCCTCCGCCGGTCCTCCGACGACATATATGCGCTCGGGCGCGATCCTTCGGCCCTCGAGCATTTCGTGAATGGTATAAACGGGGCGCTCGTTGATCTCCGCTATCATTTCGTCCACCGAGGATTTTATGAAAGCGGTGGCGCGCTCCACGGCCCTGCGGGCCAGCTCCTCTCCGTTCATGCCGTTTTTCTTGGCCAGGTCCTCCATCGCCCTCGCGGAGGCCTCCGTATTCCCGTGCGCGTCGGCCCCAAGCCGGTTGAAGGCGTCCACCAGTGTTGCAAGCACACCCCCGTCCGCCACGGCCGGGCCGAGGCGTTCCGGCCCAACCCTCACCTCGCCGCCCTCTACCCTGAGAAGAGAGTCGCCCCCTATGCCGATGGAGCGGGTTCTTAGGGCGCGGACCAGTGTGTTCCTTCCGTTAAGCGCGATACCATCCGGCTCAATGAGGGGACCGCCGCTTGCGAACACGGCGATGTCGGTGGTGGTTCCTCCGATATCGAGGACGACCGAATCGACGCCGATGTCGCAGAGCGCAAGTATCCCCATTACGCTTGCGGAAGGCCCCGAGAGTATGGTTTCGACCGGAAGCAGGCGCGATACGGCAAGCGGCATGGTGCCGCCGTCGGCCTTGAGCACGTTTACCGAGGCGCGTACACCGTACTCCCCGAGCGCCTTTTCCACCGCGTCGGCAAAGCGATTGTAGATCCGCCACACGGAAGAGTTATAATAGGCGGTCGCGATACGCCGGGGGAAGTTGAGGTTTCCCGAAATGGCATGGCCCTGGGTGATGAAATCCGCCGAGCCGGCAAGCGCTTCCCGCATCGAGTTCTCGTGGGCGGGATTCCTTGTGGAGAATTTGGACACGGCCGCATAGGCCTTTATGCCCGCCTTGCGGCAAGCGGCTATCGCCTTCTCCAGGCGCTTTTCATCCAGGGGGAGTATCTCCGCTCCGCGATGATCGAGCGCGCCTTCGATGCGATGATACTGATCGCCGATCGTAAAACTGGCCGGCTCTATTCCCGGGCCGGCGCTTACAAGCATTCCCACCTTTTCGATTGTATTTTCCACGATAGCGTTCGTGGAGAGCGTAGTACTGAGGTTGATGCGCTCGATCCCGGCGGCGTCGACCTCACGCAGCATGGCGGCGATACCGCCGTTGACCGATTCGAAGAGGTTTTCGTGATTGGTTACCACCTTGGCGGCGGCCCTCACTCCCCTTGCGTCTACAACCACGACGTCCGTGTGAGTCCCCCCCACGTCAATGCCGAGCAGCATGCGGTACCTCGCCGGTAAAGTGTTCCCTGAACATAATTTCCGTACGGCGCCCTGTCAAGAAGGATACAGGCCTCCCTGGGCCATTTTCATTGTTTACAAATCACGGGTTTTGGTCTAATATGAACCATAAAGGATTTCTCCATGCATCGCGCTATCGCATCATTGACGACACTCGCCCTTGCGGCGATTTTTCTGATGGCCTCAGCCCGCCATGCTCCGGCTGAAAAATCTGGACCTCCGCGCGCGGTCCGTGGGGTGATGGACCTTCGCCACTACGATTTCGATCGCATGAATCCCATATTGCTCGACGGCGAATGGGAGTTCTACTGGGAAAGGCTTCTCGAACCGAACGCTTTTGGCAAAGGAGGGGCGTGCCCTGCGGCCGAATATTTTGAAGTCCCCGGTGTCTGGAACGGCCGCACGTCCCCCGCCGGCGGCCGCATAGGAGGCGACGGCTTCGCCACGTTTAGGCTTCGGATACTCACCGGCGGCCCGGGCGGGATCCGCACGCTTAAGATTCCCGTAATGGCCACAAGCTACAGCCTTTTCGTCGACGGCCGGCACATCGCCTCAAACGGCGCCGTTACGCAATCGGCCCGGACTACACGGCCCCGGTACAATCCTACCACCGTCTCCTTCGAGCCTGCCGGCGAAACAATAGAGCTCGTTCTGCACATCGCCAATTACAGCTCCGACAAGGGAGGGCCCTGGAATTCTATCCTGCTTGGCTCCGAACAGCGGATCATGAAAAAACGAGACCAGCGCCTTCTGTACGAATACACCCTTCTCGGCGGACTGATCGTGATGGGCCTTTACCACCTCGGCCTTTTCCTCCTCAGGAGGAACGAGCGCTCGCCGCTCTATTTCGGCGCATTCTGCCTGCTCATCGCGCTCAGGATCACGCTGACGGGTGAATTCATACTCGTGCGGTATTTCCCCGACATCGACTGGGAGTTCGAGATGAAACTCGAGTTTCTGACCATCTATATAGGTCTTCCGGTGTTCGCACTCTTCATCCAATCGCTTTTTCCGAAGGAAATGCCCAAACAGGCGCGCGTCCTTTATTGCGCGGTCGGAGCGGTTTTTTCGATTCCGACCCTCGTCCTGCCCCTGCGGGTGTACAGCCATCTCCTGACACCCTTTCACCTGGTCAGCATAGCCGCGTTCGTTCATCTCATTTACACCCTCCTGCGCGCTGTCATCCGAAGGCGTAATGACGCACGCCTCCTGTTGGTCGGACTTGTAGTCCTTATGGCCTGCGCCATAAACGATATCCTCGACGCCGATCTCCTGGTGCGTACGGGATATCTTCTGCCGAGCGGCCTTTTCATCTTCGTTCTGCTGCAATCCTTCATTCTTTCGAGGCGTTCCTCCGCGGCCTTTGCCGATACAATTAAACTTGCCGACCTTCGCAGGGAGCTCGAGATCGCGCGACGCATACAGAAATCCATCCTGCCCGCCTCGCTTCCGACGCTCGAGGGGATGCGCATGCACGTCTTTACCCTTCCTCCAGAGGGCATAAGCGGCGATTACTACGATTGGCACATTATCGACGGCCGGCGAATCGGCGTACTGGCCGCCGACATAGTCGGACACGGCGTCCCCGCGGCCATGATTGCGTCCACGCTCGAGGTCCTCTTCTCGCTCGTCAGGAACATGGCCGATTCGCCGGCCCCGCTGCTGCAGGCCATGAACGACATGCTAATGGGCAGGAACATCAGCCAGTTCATTACCGCCTCGTACACGTACATCGATCTCGACGCGCGGGAAATCGTGTACGCGAACGCGGGCCATCCGCCTTTTTTCATCCTGCCCCGCGGCGCAGGCGAACCGATCGTGGCCGATGCCAAAGGCCGTGCAATGGGCTGGATGAAGGACATCCGCTGCGCCCAGCGCACCCTTCCGCTCCGGCCGGGGGACAGGCTGGTTGTTTACACAGACGGAATAATTGAATGCCGAAGCGCGCGGGGCGAGCTTTTCGGCGAGAAGCGTTTAGTCTCCTGTCTCCGCGGGTGGAGGGACCTGCCCGGCGAAGAACTCGCCAAACGGCTCGGCATGCGGCTTACGGCCTGGAGGAGGCCCGCCGGCGATTTCGAGGACGATATTACCCTTATTATTATAGACCTGGAATGAGAATGCCGGGGGGCGAAAGCCCCCCGACCCGCGTAAAATCAATCTCCGGCGTACTGCCCCGCAGCGCGGAGTTTCGTCTTTTCTTCCTCTTCGAGTGTGTTAAACGCGACCTTGCCCACAAGGGTCTTTGGCAGATCGTCACGGAATTCCACCTCGCGCGGGCAGCTCCATTTAAGCAGGTGCTCCGCGCAATGCTTGATGAGCTCGCCCGCCATTTCGGGGGTGGCCTTCGATTTGTCTTTAAGCACAACGAAGGCCTTCACGCGCGAAACCTGCGCCTTGTCCGGCACGCCAATGACGCAGGCCATGTCGACGGCCGGGTGCTGGCGCAGAACGTCCTCCACCTGGCCGGGATATACGTTCACCCCGGAGGACTTGATCATGCGCTTGATGCGCTGCTTGAAGTACATGAAGCCGTCGGCGTCCATGCTCGCCATGTCCCCGGTATGCAGCCAGATCTTCCCGTCGGAGTGCTTCTTTAAAACCCTGGCCGTTTCCTCCGGCTGGTCGAGATACCCGAGCATTACGGCCGGGCCGTAAAGGCAAATCTCGCCCTCCTCGCCCGGAGCGCACTCCTCGTCGGAGCCCATTTTCACTATCTTGGCTATCATATCCGAAAAGGGAACCCCGATGCTCCCCTCGCGATACTCGTTAAAAGGCATGGCCCCAATGGCGGTAACCGCTTCAGTCAGGCCGTATCCCTCGAGCAGCTTGACGTTGCCTCCCTGTCTGCGGACTATCCCCTCGAACTCCTCTTTTACCTCGCGCGGAAGGGTGTCCGCCCCGCTAAAGCAGCCCTTAAGGCAGGAGAGATCGGTCCTTTTGAACTTCTCGTTTTTCGACAGGGCCATAAAGAGCGTCGGTACGCCGATTACGAATGTAGGGCGTTTGGATTTGATAAGATTCGCCACGTCCTCCGGCGTGAAGGTCGGAACGAGAATGCTCTTCCCGCCCCCCATAAACGCGGCGTTTACGCATACGCCCAGGCCGAATCCATGGAAGATGGGGAGAATGGCCAGCACCGAGCTCGTCCTGTCCATGCCGCCCCAGTGCGCGACCATCATCCCCTCGCTTATGAAGTTGTAATTGGAAAGCATTATTCCCTTGGGCACTCCGGTGGTGCCTCCGCTGTAGAGTATGACCGCCATATCGTCCGGCGCCATATCGGCCTTCGCGGCCTCGGGATAGGACCCGTGCATCAGCTCGTTCCACCAGACCACCCGCTCGTCCCGGGGCACCTTGGGAATTTTTCGGCCCTTGGTCAGGTTGAAGCCGATCCTCTTGACCAGCCCCAGGTAATCGGGAATACGCGCCAGGATGAGCTTTTTGCAATCCGTCTTGTGCATCACCTGGTTGAAATTTCCATAGAACGCGTCGATGGTAAGCGCCATTACGCTCTTGCTGATGTTGAGATAAAACTCGATTTCCTTCGGCGGCGAGAGTGGATGGATCATGCTCGCGACCGCCCCCAGTTTGTTCACCGCGTAGAAGCATATTATGCCCTGGGGGCTTGTGGGCATCGAGATGGTCACGCGGTCGCCCTTCTTCAATCCCAGCGCGGCAAGCGCGTCAGCGCACCTGTTAATCTCCTCGGCAAACCGCTTGTAGGTCGAAGTATAGCCGAGAAAATCGTAAGCTATCGCGTCCGGGTATTTGGCCGCGGTATTCATTACCGCCTGATACATTGTGATCCTTGGGTAATCGATCGATTCGGGTACATCGCCGTAGAACTTGAGCCATGGTTTTTTCTCGTACATGGTGACCATTCCTCCGTATTAAGTTATGGCGCGGCCCGACGGTCGCGTCTATCGGGCTTTCATCCCTTTTTCTGCTTGATTATCTCCATGAAGGCGTCTATGCGGGTCTCTATCTGGCTTTCGCTCCAGGAGCGCTCGTCGACCATGTCCGCCTCTATCATCAGGCTCGGAAGCCCCATCTCCTTCTGTAGTGTTTTCATGATGTCGTACTGGCCGAGCGAGTACGGCTTACAGCTCCGGTTGGAGTGCATCACGAACCCGTCCACCTCGTATTTTTTAATCATCTTCTTGATGATCTTGAGCATCTCGTCGACGCCGATGTTCAGGTAAATGCGCGTATATCCTTCGACCATGGACCCCAAAAAGTCGTTTTCGTCGAGGTAGTCCAGCGAGCCGCACCAGGCCGTGGTGTAGGTGTCGGCGACCAGGCAGGCGTCGTACGAGGCGAACTTCTCCGACAGCCATCTGGTTTTGTACCATACGGGCAGATTGTCCCACAGCAGGCGGTAGCGCTCGTTGGGGATAGAGCCGATCTTCTGCGCCGCGCGCTCCTTCATCTCTTCGAGGAGCATTACGTAGTAGTCAACCGCCGTCTGGGTCCCCCGGAGCGTGACGATGAGGGCCAGATGGAAGAACGCGTCGAAGGCCGAGAGCGGCGCGGGCTTGTTCATGGATGTGTCGAGCACCTCCTGCCACAGGCGCTGCCCCTGCAGGGAGAGCCGTCCGACCTCCTTCATCCTGTCCATGTCGAACTTTTTACCGCAGACCTCTTCGAGGAATTTGATATATTCGTCGATCTGCCTGCGTACGTATTCGCGCGCCTCGCTCGAGAACTCGGTGTGGCAGAAGGGCGTATCGAATATAAAAAGCGGCACCTTGTAGTAGCGCGCCTGTATCTCATACCATTTGAGCACCGTGCCGCAGATGTTGTTGCCGCACACCAGGAAGTCCGGCGCCGGGAGGCCGCCGATCGGGCCGCCGTTTACGAGTGAGGCGGCTATGTCCGAGCGCGCATACGAGCACAGGTCGCGGCAATATCCCATGTCCTCGGCCTTCTCGCACAGGTCCACGCCCATCTTCGCCGCCCCGATCATAGCGCCATGGTTCTCCGGGTATACCGGAATGGCGTCCATCACGATAATCGGTTCCACCGGCCCGCCGCTGGTTATCCAGCCGACTTTTTTCCCGTTCTGGGAGGCGGTCTTTGCGTCTATATAGTACGCGGTCATTATCTCCTTCATCTTTTTGACGGACTTGACCTTCATCTTTTCCTTTTCCGGGTCCTTTTTAAGCTGTTCTTCCGACATGTTCTTTCTCCTCGATTGGTGTCTAACGGAAACGTCCGGCCGCCGCGTCGGGGCCCGGCGCCGCCCGTCAGCGAAGCATCTCGATAAACGCCTCGAAGCGCGTTGAAAGCTGCCCTTCCGATGGAAGGTCCTGCTCGATCTCCATCAACATGCTCGGGACCCCAATGCCGTCCAGCATCTCCTTCATGTACGGATAGTCGAAGGCATGGGGATCGCAGAACTTGAGCAGAAGGAAAATGACGCCCGAGGCGCTGTGCTCCTTCGCTATGCGGACAAGATTGTCGCCGCGGGCGGTGATGGACGAATGCTTGGCCGGGCAGACGACGCGATCGGTATACCGGTCGGCAAGGGCCTCGTAAGGATCGCCCTCCTCCGACACCAGCCCCTCGAAGTAGCGCGACCCCGTGCACAGATCGTCCCAGACCACCGCGCCGCCCGATTTCTCGATGAGGTCGTATATAACGGGATGATCGCAGAGCCCCCCGCTTACCACGATGCGCCGGCGAGCGTCGGGGCCCTTTGCCTTCTCCGAGCCGAGCGCCTGGGCGAAGGCGGAAAGTTTCTCCGCGGCCTCGGAGCGGTCCATGATCATTGCGCCCTTAACCAGGGTGTATACGTCGGCCCCGGAGATGATCCCCGGGTTTTCACTTCGCAGGCGGTAGATCTTTTCGAGCGCCCGCTTGATGGTGTTGAAGGTTTTAATGGATTTTAAGAGGGCTTCGTCGGAGATGGAGAGGCCCATCTTCTCCTCGAGCTCCCGGCGAAACTTACGCAGAACGTCCGCCATGTACTTCCTCGCGCTCGCAGTGTCGAGCTTCACCGGGAGCACCACATCGGCGTGAAAGCTGAAATCAATATTGAGCCGCCAGATGTCCGAAAGCCGCTGTATGGAGTCGCACGTGTGAGGGAATACGGCCCCGTCCAGAAACTCCAGCCTGCCGGCCAGCGCCTCCTCGAGCACCCCGCGCACCAGTGAACAGCTATAGGCCTGGAGATGGGCGTCGGCATGGGCTATCGCAAAGCGGGTCCCGAAAAGCCTCATGGGATGGATCCCAGCCGCATGGATGATCTCCTCCGGCGTATAGGTGCAGAAATAGCCGAGGATCTTGCCGCCGGAGCCCTGCTTGAGGCGCCGCGCGTACCCGCCGCTGTCGTCTATTACATCTTGAAATTGCCGGATCGTGTTCATGCCCTGCCACCTGTAGTATGGAATAACGAGGCCGCCTAAGGCGCCGCATCGAGTCCGCGGAACCCGGAACGGCGGATAATCATACTTGACATTGTACGACAATATCGTACGATGTTCCATTATTATAGCAGAGCATATAATATGTCAATCAGATAAGCGCCGTTAAAATAAATATTTCACGTCGGCGGAGAAAGGAGCGAACATGGCGAAGCAGAAACGCCTTATCCAATCCATAAAACGGGCGTCCGACATACTTGGCATTTTTATCCAGGAGAAACGGACCATGGGGATTACGGATTTTGCGGCGAGGCTGAACCTCCCTAAAACCACCATCTCCAGCATCGTGCAGACCCTCGAGGCGCTTAAGTTCCTCGAAAAGGACCACATCACCTCCAAATACCGCCTTGGCCCCGCCCTCTTTCAATTGGGAATGAAGTACGCCACGAACATGGACCTGGTCATAATAGCCCGGGCATGGATGGAGCGGCTGTGCTTCCAGTTCATGGAGCCGGTAAACGTCGGCATGCTGGTAGGCGACAGGGTAATAGTGGTGCTTCGCGTTGAGCCCGAAAACCGCTTCATGGTGTTTCCGCAGGCCGGTTCGGTCATCCCCATCCACACTACATGCATCGGGAAGATTCTGTTCGCCCACATGCCGGCCGGCGAGCGAAACGGAATACTGCGGGACTATCCCTTTGAAAAGCTTACCAGGAACTCCATCGGGGACCATGAGAGCTTCATAAAGGAGCTTGAAAGGGTGGCAAGAGAGGGCATCGCCTTCGACAATGAGGAGTCCATCGTCGGGCTGGCGGGAATCGGCGGGCCTATTTTCAATTACACTGGACAGGTTGTGGCTGGTTTCGTCATCACCGGAGAGGCCGAACACATCCGCCGCGACCGGGATCGGATGGCGGCTTCCGTGCGGTACACCTCGAGTCAGGTGTCCTTACAGCTTGGATACAGCTCTAAAACATAAAATTGCTCTGTTCAACAGCTTTTTTGTGATAATTGGGAGCCGCCCACAATGGCCAGCGGACCCAAGGGTTCCTTCCGGCCATAATGCGAAAGGGCCACCCCTGCCGCTCCGAAAGGACGCTTCGACGGGGCAGGCGGATCTCCCTTCAAGGCCGTCCTTTGCTGCCCCAAGCCTGATAGAAAGCCGACTCGCCCAAAAAATGCTTGCCGAATCGATATGAATTGATTATTTTTTATTAGCACTCTATGGTAGTGAGTGCTAATATCGGGCGGGCAGATGCCGGCTGATATACTTCAAGCACATCCCCATGGCGACATGGGGATTTTTTTATATGCGCCACTTGTCCCTAAGATCTTCCATTTCCAGTTCGTAGAAATAGTCGGCGACCGCCTTTTCCGCTTTGGCATGGATTGCCGGAAGCCTCTCCGCGACTGAAGGGTCGCGGGCCAATAGCTGCTTCCTGATATGGGCCGTGAAGGCCTCCAGTGGAGGGACAAGATAATTTTTAAGGTAAGTATACTGCTTCCAATCCTTGTCCTTTTCGAAAGCCTCTATGCGATAGCGCATCGTTACGCCCAGCCTGTATATCTTCGAGTAAAAACCGATTATCTCGGAGACATCCTGGTCTTTCAGGGCCGCCGCAAGCGCCTTTTCTCGCGCCGGCATGTTCGTCTCGCTGAAGGAATACGAAATTATATAATCTATGCCTATCTCGCGTTCATAGCCGTATCCATAGTCCAGGGCCTCGGTGGCCTTCTCCAGTATCTTTTTTTCGGAGGGAGTGAATATCGATTCGTCGCGGACAGGCGCAATAGAGCAACCTCCGGCGAATGCGACAAGAAGCGACACGAGCGCCCATTTCATTTTCATCGTTCGATCAATGCCCTTTATTCTAAATCTTCAAACCGCAGGGGAAAATCTTCCGGGATATCCCTGAGCAGCCTTCGGCCAAGCAAGCGCTCCATATCGGCTATCGGCAGCCCCACTCCGGGACGCTTGACGGCTATGGCGTCGCGCCGCAATTCTTCTCCGGCACTAAGCGGCCTTCCGCTAAAAAGGCTTCTGCGCGCCGATTTTGCAACCTCTTTTTCCGAAAAGTCGTAATCGACTCCCCCATGGCCGAACATGGTGACGGCCCTCTCGACGTCCTCCCTCATTTTCATGAAGGAAGCGGGATGCAGCGATACCGCCGCATCGGGGCAATCATAGCCCTCGGCCGGCATGAAGTGCTTCTCGAACACTCGGGCCCCCAGCATGGCGGCGAGCGCGCAGCCGGCGCCATCCACGGCGTGGTCCGAAAAGCCCACCGGCAGAGCGAACATCGAGCTAAGCGACGATATGCGCGAGAGGTTGGCGTTTTCCGGTCCCAATGGATACAGGGCTACACAATGAAGCAGGACGAGTTCGCGCGTTCCAAAGGAACGCAGGGTATCGATAGCCCGCCCGATTTCCGCCCCTGTGGAAATGCCCGTGGACATAATGACCGGCTTTTGGGTCCGGCCCACCCTTTCGAGAAGCGGCGTATTCGTCACCTCGGATGAGGCGAGCTTGTACATGGGCACCCCAAGCCGTTCGAGCATTTCGACCGATGGGATATCAAAGGCGGATGAAAAGAAGATAAGGCCGCGCGCCTCCGCCTCATTTTTAAGCGATTTTAAGTCGTCCTCTCCGATTACGAACCGCTTAAAAAACTCGATCTGCGAAAAATCCGCCGTAAGCGCCTTGTCGTTTCGCAGCATGGAACTCGTATATCGCGAATACATCTCCTCCGGGACAAAGGTCTGGAATTTGACCGCGTCCGCTCCGGCCGACGCCGCCGCCCGTATCATCGCCCTTGCCTCCTTCGGGCTCCCGTTATGATTTATCCCTATCTCCGCGATGAAGAAGGTTTCCCCGCCTCGAAAAATTCCTTCAATATTTTTCATCCCGTCTCTCCAGCATTCGGCCTTAAAAGCCCTCTCTATGCCGCCGTACTATATTTTCGGCATCGGGCCGTTATTTTTAATTGACACGGCGCCGAAAATCCTTATTCTTTACAGGCGCTTTATCCTGTGGATAAACGGCCTTTCCAGGGCACGATCGCTCATCGATCCCCATGGAAACCGGACACCCGGAACGGCTTTTATCTCGGGTATAACATCAATCTACATTTTCCATAAGCTCGGGGTTTGTCAATGGGGAATAAATTTATTATCGCCCTCGATCTGGGCACCACCGGAAACCGCGTATTCTGTTTCGATGAATCCGGCCTTCCCATCTCGAGCGCGTACCGCGAATTTACACAGCATTTTCCTCGCCCTGGCTGGGTGGAGCACGACCCGGAGGAGATATGGTCATCGCTGGCGGGCCTCATCCCCGAGGCCATCGCCAAGGGCAATCTAAACCCCTCGGACGCTATCACCATCGGAATAACCAATCAGCGCGAGACTGCGGTTCTATGGAACAGGGACACCGGAAAACCCGTGTATAACGCCATCGTATGGCAGTGCCGCCGCACGACCGACATCTGTAACGACATTAAAAACAGGGGGCACGAGGAAACCTTTAAAAAGAAAACCGGTCTTGTCGTGGACGCCTACTTCTCCGGCACCAAGATCAAATGGATCCTCGACAACGTGGCCGGAGCGCGCGAGCTTGCAAAAACCGGAAAGCTCCTCTTCGGCACGGTGGACACGTGGATACTGTGGAAGCTCAGCGGCGGCAAATCACACGCGACCGACTACACCAACGCCTCGCGCACCCTTGTATTCAACATAGTGGAGAAATGCTGGGACCGCGAGCTCCTCGAGATCCTCGACATTCCCGCCGGCATCCTGCCCGAGGTCCGCGACTCCTCCTCTTTCTTCGGCAAAACGCTCGCCGCCCCGGGTCTCCCCGACGGTGTTCCCATTGGCGGTATCGCGGGAGACCAGCAGGCAGCCATGGTGGGGCAGAACTGCGTATTCGAGGGCACCATAAAGAACACCTACGGCACCGGATGCTTCATGCTGCTCAACACCGGCCGGTCCTTCGTGCTTTCCGACAAGGGGCTTCTTACAACAATTGCCTGTGACGCTCACGGCAAGCCATGTTACGCCTTCGAGGGCTCTGTGTTCGTGGCGGGCGCGGTCGTTCAATGGCTGCGCGATTACATGAAGTTCTTCGAAGAGAGCTCCGATTCCGACAGGCTCGCCCTTTCGTTCGAAAAGGACGATGAGGTCGTGATGATACCGGCCTTTGTGGGCCTGGGGGCCCCCTACTGGAAGATGGACGCCCGCGGCGCGATCTTCGGGCTGACCCGCGACACCACGCGCGAACAGATTGTGAGGGCGGCGCTCCGCTCCATCGCCTTCCAGTCCATGGATGTCATAGAGGTCATGCAGCAGGACTCGGGCAAGACCATAAACGAGCTCCGCGCCGACGGCGGGGCGACAAGGGGGCCGTATCTCATGCAGTTCCAGGCCGACATCCTGGGGATACCGGTGCTGCTCCCCGAGGTGATAGAGTCCACCGCGCTTGGCGCCGCGTATCTCGCCGGGCTTTCGAGCGGGCTGTACGGCGCCATAGACGAGGTCGCAAAACGAAACCGCATCGTGAAGCGTTATACACCGAACTTCACCGAACAGGAGAGATCCTCCCAGAGAAAGCTCTGGAAGGACGCCGTTAAACGGCTGCTGTAATCAAACAGTCTGGAGGAAACCGATGGCAAAGCCGCTGCTGGGAGAAATGCTGCTCGAGGACGGCGAGATAAGCCGCGAACAGCTCGACAAGGCGCTCGAAGTGCAGAAAAAGGAAGGTGGACTTATGGGTATCATCCTCGTCAATCTCGGCTTTATTCCGGAGAAGACCCTGGTGAAATACCTGGCCCTTCAGGCCGAACGCGTGGTCAAATCCGAGTAGGGGCTATCCTCGGCCCTGGTTGATCCTCTTGTATATCAGATCGTTCGTAACTTTAAGGATCTTGTCGATCTTAAACGGCTTCTTTAGAATATAGGCCAGCCCCTGGTCGAGCAGGCGGTTTAGGCCGGGGATCTCATCCACTCCGGTGATGAAAACGATATCGGTCGCGGGGCTCTCCTTTTTTATCATCTCGAAAACCCTGTCCCCCTTGATTCCGGGCATCAGATAATCGAGAAACACGATGTCGATGTCCTCAAATCCGCACATCTCCACCGCCTCCTCGCCGCTCGATACGGCTATCACCTGATAGCCCGCGGCGTCGAATGCGCGTGAGAGGAACTCGCGGATGGGTTCCTCGTCGTCGACTATCAGGATACGGGTGTTGCCGAAGAAGACGATCCCGCTCTGCTCGTATCTTGCCCCCTTGTCTTCGCCAAGCTCGGTCCGGGAGAATACCAGTCCGATCTCCTTGCCGCAATCCTCCTCGCTCGTTATGGTGAGCAGCCCCCCATGGCTCTTCATGATGCCGTAGGCCACCGCAAGCCACAGGCCCGTGGCCCCTCCGCCCCCGCTCCCGTCCGCCGGGCGCGCCCCACTCATGGAGGGATGAATCGCCATGTCGACCTGGTCGCGCGTCATTCCGCAGCCGTTGTCCCTTACGGTCAGCACCACCTTTTCGTCCACGTATTCGGTGGAGATCTCTATTCTGCCGTCCGTTTCCCGGTCTATCGAGTGGATCGAGTTCTGCAGCACGTTGAGAATGGCCTCTTTGATCTGTTCGCGGTCGGCAAGGACCCTGGGGATCCGGCCGTTTTTCAGCACAAGATCTATGCCCTCCCTTTCGATTACGGACTTCTGCATCGATACGACGTCACTCACAATCTCGCCGAGCGGCTGGTATTGGAACTTGGCGTCGCGCCCCTTTACGAATACATTGAGGCTTTCGATGAGCCGCGCGCCACGGTCCGTCTGGCTGTCTATGACAGAAAGCGCGCTCTGTATGGATTTGGACTCGGGGCTCTGCATGTTGATTAGCTCCGTATAGCCCTGAATTACGGCGAATATATTGTTGAACTCGTGCGCGAGGCTGGAGGCCAGCACCCCAAGGCTCGATATCTTCTCCGAATGCATCTCCTCCGGACCGAGTTTTTCCATGCCCTCGAGTTCCGCTATCCGCTCTCTGAAGAACGCCGACGAGCCTATAATCCTCCCGGAAAGCTGGTAGAAGTTGACGTTCTGCTTCTGGCGTAAGAGCTCGCCAATATCGAAGACCATTCCGATCATCCCCATCGTCCTGTCGCCGCCGATTAGCGGCACCAGCACCGCCATCACCTCGAGCCCATCGCGCGTTTCGGCTTCCGAGGCCGGAAGGTAAATGACGTTTTTTTTCTTTATGGCCCGCCGGACCATTAGGGAAAAGTTGGGGAAGGCGCCTATGTAGCCGTCGAAACCGCCGCCGGCCTCGGCCACCAGAATGAGTTTCTCCTCCGATTCAATCGAAATATACGCCGCCGCGGATAGCGGGGACGCCTCCTTGAGGATTGCCTCAACGCATCCCTTTAAATATTCGTCGACCCCGCCGGCCCTCGATGCTCCGTTCAAAAGGGCCATGGCGAGCTCGAACTGGGGTTTGCTCAGCATTACGCCTTGCCGCTCGAGCCGAGAACGTCCGTGTTTTTCTGCTTTATCATCTTTATAAGCTCAGCGCGGGCGGGCGCCAGGTATTTTCGCGGGTCGAAATTCGACGGGTCCTTGGAGAGCGCCTCCCGAATGCGCGCCGTCATGGCGAGCCTGCCGTCGGAATCGATGTTTATTTTGCACACTGCGGACGCCGCGGCCTTTCGAAGCTGATCCTCGGGAACGCCGAGCGCGTCCTTTATCTTCCCTCCATACATGTTGATGATCGCAACGTATTCCTGGACGACGGATGAGGCCCCGTGCAGGACTATGGGAAAGCCCGGAATGCGCTTCTCTATCTCCTCGAGTATGTCGAAGCGGAGCTTCGGTATTCCGTCCTCCGGCTTGAACTTGTAGGCCCCGTGGCTCGTGCCGATAGATATGGCGAGCGAATCCACACCGGTCTTGCCGACGAAGTCCTCCACCTCCTGCGGTTTCGTATAGTGCGAAACCTCGGAGGAGACCTCGTCCTCGATCCCCGCAAGCACCCCAAGCTCCCCCTCCACCGTCACATCGTACCGGTGGGCGTATTCCACTACGCGAGCCGTAAGCTTGACGTTTTCATCGTAGGGCAGGTGCGATCCGTCTATCATCACCGAGGAGAACCCGTTCTCTATGCACGAAACGCAAAGCTCGTATGAATCGCCGTGGTCGAGGTGGAGGGCGATCGGTATGCTTGCGCCCAGGCCCTCCGCCATTTTGACCGCCCCCATCGCCAGGTAGCGCAGAAGGGTCTCGTTTGCGTATTCGCGCGCCCCCTTGGAGACCTGTACAATCACCGGCGAGCGGGTTTCGGCGCACGCTATGACGATCGCCTGAAGCTGTTCCATGTTGTTGAAGTTGTAAGCGGGAATGGCGTAGCCTCCGCTTATTGCCGCCTTGAACATCTCGCGGGTGTTGACCAGACCGAGTTCCTTGAAATTGACCATAACCACCTCCTGTGCCCTCTATTTATTGCCGTTCCTCCTCGAACATGAGTCACGGCCAGAATCCGCCGGGCCATGACGGTATCTAATTTGAAACGCCCTGAGCAAGCGGGTGTCAAGAAAGAAACCTGTACTTATTAACGGATTTGTGTTAAATTTATAGCCCGGTGGCGCGGCCGGCCACCTCAACGCCCCCGGCGCGCTGCGCCACCCCCGGAGGGGGTTTTGCCGATACCGTTGGCTAAACTTTCAACTTTGAACTTTCAACTTTCGACTGTTATCCCCCGGCGCGCTGCGCCACCCCCGGAGGGGGTTTTCCCGATACCGATGGCTAAACTTTCAACTTTGAACTTTCAACCTTCGACTGTTATCCCCCGGCGCGCTGCGCCACCCCCAGAGGGGGGTTTGCCGATACCGATGGCTAAACTTTCAACTTTCAACTTTGAACTTTCAATTTTCGACTGTTATCCCCCGGCGCGCTGCGCCACCCCCGGAGGGGGTTTTTCCGATACCGAGTGCCGGTAGGATTATTTACGGAAAGGCCTTATATGCTCGCCGTGTAATCGCAAGGGATTACAACCCCTTGTTCTCCGAAGATATTAGCCAGATTCTACAAATGATCACCTTATTACAGGGCAAGGGGCTGTAGCCCCTTGTGGACGATGGCCGATTCTAGCTTTCAACTTTCAACTTTGAACTTTGAACTGTTAATCGAATCCCGGTACCCCGGGCCGCGTTAAGGGGAAATCGTCACGGCACAATCTCGTCGAGCCAGCCGAACTTGTCCTCGGCCTCGCCGGTGCGTATCTTCGAGAGACGGTCGTAAAGCTTTGTAAGGACCGGGCCCGGCTGATCGCCGTTTCCGAAGCTGTAGTCTTTACCCCTGAAATGTATGGTATTGACCGGGGTGATGACCGCCGCCGTTCCGACCGCCCCGACCTCGTCGAAGCCTTCGATTTCGGCTATGTCGACAGGGCGCCGTTCGACCTTCATCCCCATGTCTTCGGCGATTCTGGCCAGACTCTTATTGGTTACGCTTGGAAGTATCGATTCGGAATCCGGGGTTATGTAGGTGTTCCCTTTTATCGCTATGAAATTCGAGGTGCTGAACTCGTCCACGTACCTTTTTTCCTTCGGGTCGAGATACAGCACTACCGGATAGCCCTTTTTTTTGCCGTAAATCTCTCCTCGCAGACCGGCCGCGTAGTTGCCGCCCACCTTGCAGTCGCCCACTCCCCGCGGCGCCGCCCGATCGTATTCCTCGACCACAAGGGCCTTGACCGCCTTGAATCCGCCCTTGTAATAGGGGCCCACCGGCGTTACAAAGACCAGGAAGATGTACTCGTCCGCGGGTCCCAGGCCCACTCGCGCGCCGGTCCCTATGATGAGAGGCCTGGCGTACATACTGGCGCCCGTGCCGTAAGGCGGCACGAAGCGGGCGTTCGCCTTAACCACCCTGTGCACCGCATCCCGGAACATCTCCTCGGAGACTATCGGAGTGATAATCCGCTCCGAGCTCCGCTGCAGGCGTCTGGCGTTCTCGTCCACGCGAAAGGCGACTATTCGCCCGTCCACCGTTTCGAAGATTTTAAGCCCCTCGAAGGCCTCCTGGCCGTAATGCAGGCACGGGGCCGCCATGTGCATGGGGAGATATTCGTCGGCCGACAGCTCGGCCTCCGACCAGCTTCCGTCCCTGTAATAATACCGGACATTGTAGTCGGTTTTAACATACCCGAAGGGCAGTTCACTCCAGTCCAGATTCGCTTTTTCAACCTTCATCGTTTTCATCGCCTTTACCCGGGCCATTAGACCCATTATGGAATCAAAGATATGCTTATGGGAACCCTTAAAAATTAAATTTTCAAGATTTCCATAAATTGTAACTACCGGCAAAATCAGTACTTACGTCTTCCGTCCGCCGAAGGCGGGCGGGAAAACTTGATAATTAGAGCTTGCCTTATGGAATTTCAGCCATGCCCCGCCAAGCCGGACAAAGTATGCACGCTACGGCGTCGAAATCAAATTGTCAATAAGAAACTATCGAACCGGGCCCGCGGCGCTGTTTTCTTTTGAATGCCTCCCCCGCCGGGCCGGCACGCTCATCGAATCCGGCGGTTGTTGATGATTCTGCTGATGGTTTCGAACTCCTCGTTTGAATCCAGCAGGAACTCCACGCCGTATTCGCCGGCGATTTCCCAGACCACCCGCGACTTAAGGGCGCGTCCGGCGCCGCTTTCGAGATAGAGGGAAATGACCTCGCCTGCGGCGAGCCTGCCCCTGGAAACGATGCACGCGCCCGTAACCGAGATATTCTTGAGCGAGCATCGCACCTTTCGTCGTGCGTCGGGGGACATGCGGTAAAATCCGCTTTCTCCCGGCACGCGCCGACTCCTTCTTCTGTCCTCGCCCATCATCCCCGGCCCTCATTAGCTTATAAATGCGCTTATAGCACCCCGGCCACGGGCGGGCAAGCGCGAAACGAAATGGGTGAGGAAACCCCGAAGCCGCCGGTCAATAGATGTCGATGGGGCCCTCTGTTTCGCCTTCGATAAACTGGCGTGCGTATCCATCCTCCCTGGAAAAAAAGTCCCCGCATGCGCCACGAAACGATATGCGCCCGCCGTACATAAGCGCCACGTCGAGCGCGACCTTTTCGACGAGCTTTAAATCGTGCGTCACTATGATCGAGGTGGCGGAAGAACCCTCGGATATCTCGAGGATTAGATCGGCGATGGAGTCGGAGAGGATGGGGTCGAGGCCTGCGGTCGGATCGTCGTAAAGTATGATATCTGGCTCGAGGCAAACGGCCCGCGCAAGCCCCACGCGTTTCTGCATGCCGCCGGAAAGTTCCGATGGGAGCTTTCGCTCATTCCCCTCAAGGCCGACGCTTCGAAGGGCGCCGCCGACGATCTCCCCGACGCGGTCCTCCGGCACGCCCCTGCGCCGGAGACCGAAGGCGACGTTGTCGTAGACGTCCATCGAATCGAAAAGCCCGCCTTTCTGAAACACATAGGCAAGCGACACGCCCTCTCTCGCGCCGGCCCTGCGGCGGGCGTCTACCCCGCCGACCGTAATCTCCCCCTCGAATTCATCGATCAAACCGGCGACGCATTTCAAGAGAACCGACTTCCCGCATCCGTTCTTTCCCAACAGGGCCGTTCGTCCGCCGCAGGGCACGGCAAGCTCGACCCCATCGAGCACCATGCGGCCGCCGAAACCCAGGCGCACCCCTCTCGCCGCAATCACTAATATCTCCTCTGACGGTCATTCCGCAGTGAATGAAGTATGTTGAGATACGAGATGTACCGGTCCTCGCATATCCTCCCCTCGTCCACCATGCTTTTCACCCTGCAGTCCGGCTCGTGATCGTGACTGCAGGGACGAAACGCGCATTCCCGGCCCAGTTCTCCGAATTCATGAAAATAATCGCCGGCGCGCTCCGGCTCTATGCCGGCCAGGCCGAACTCGCGCAGGCCAGGCGTATCCACGATCCTCGTGCCGTCCGCGGAATGGATCATCTCGACATTGGTGGTGGTGTGCCTCCCCTTCCCCGTGCTTTCGGATATCTCCGCGACGCGCAGGTCCAGCCCGGGATACAGCCGGTTTAAAATGCTCGTCTTGCCGACGCCCGAATAGCCCACGAAAAGCGAGGCCCCCCCCGCAATGAAGTTTTTAAATTCCTCCATCCCCCGGCCGGTCCGAGCGCTAACAAAGGCGATGTCGATGGGGGCGTTATCGTAATATTCCATCACCGCGGCGACGTCCTCCTTTCGCGCCAGGTCGCGTTTGTTGACGCACAGCAGTACCGGAATGCGCTCCCTGCCGGCCCGCACCGAAAGCCTGTCCACGAAACGGAGGTTGGGCCGCGGGCTGTCGAATGACTGGATGATGACTATTCGGTCCAGGTTGCTCGCTATTACGTCCTCTTTCCTGGCGCGCCCCTTTTCCCTGCGGGAAAATGAATTCCTGCGGGGGAGGATTTCGGAGATCACCCCGGAGCCGTCGGCGCCGAGCTCGATCCTCGCAAGATCGCCCACCGCTACAGGGTCGGAGAACGCGCTCGCCCCTTTTTCACGGCGCATGCGCCCGCGCAAAACGCAGTTGATCCGCATGCCCTCGAAGAGCACGGCTGAGTACATGCCGAACACCTTGACGACTGTCCCTATGCCGGATTTCATGAGTCGTCTCCAGCCGGACCGGCATGTGGTTGAAGGGGAAAAACAAAAGAGGCGGGGTCGATGCACCCCGCCTCCCAGACTAAACATGAAGTTATGCGCATACGAACGTCGTAACGCGCTATTTCTGCGGCACTACCTTGAAGGTTACGCGGCGCTGCTGGGCATCGTTGGGATCGACACCGGGGATAAGCTCGGAGGAGCCCACGCCCTTGTAGGTCATCTTGGGCGACGTAATGCCTTTTTCCCTCAGAGCGTCGTGAACGGCCTTCGCGCGATCGGTGGATATCTTTTTATTTCCGGGCTTCGCGCCTACCGGGCCTTCGGGTCCGCGGGCGTCGGTATGTCCGGTAACCTGGAGTACATATCCCTCGGGAAGCTTGTCTATGACGCCCTTAACCACAGGGGCGGCGGCGGTAGCCCACTTGTCCCATTTCTGCGCCGGGACCTTGGAGCTCTTGTAGTCGAAACCTTCCACGGGAATACGCGCGAGCTGCTCGTTCTGGACGTTCACAATGGAACCCGCAGGCGCTACATCCTGTTTTACCTCGGGGGTCGTTCCACACGCAAATGCGAACGCGATAACGCTGATAAAAACGATAACGGTTAATTTTCTCATTTCGTCCCTACTCCTTCCTTTCATCTGATATCAAGGCCCTCGCCTTTTAAAAGAATTTAGCAAAACAAACAACAATGTCAAGACAAAAACCAAAAAAAACCATTGATCGAAACGAAAAGCGCTAAAGTTATCGGAGCGACCGGCCGATAGTCTTACAGGATATCAATATGGCAATTCCCTCCCGATTATTGTTGTATTGACCATCCTGGCACTGCGCGTAAAAGTCTTGTATGGAAGGCAGAATAGCCGCCCAGCTATTCTGCCTTTTGTTTTACCCATTTCCCGATGGGAGCTTGTAAAGGACCAGTGGAACGAAGCCCTCGAGCTCGCCCATCACCAGGCCCATCTTTCCGACATCGATGACCCTGAAGGTCACAAGGTATTCCATTCCACCGTGCAGGTTGAGGAAGGCCGGAGCCCGTTTTCGGTCTTTTGCTATATGTTCGACATCGAACTCCACATCGATATTTTTGCGGTCGTAGAAAACCAGACGGTTGAACACAGTATCCATGTATTTAAGCTTAAGGCGCAGGGTGATCGTCTTCCCCTTGTACGCGGTGATGTTCGCCGCGATATCGGCAAGCGGTATGTCCTGATATTCCTGTGCGCGCGCGCCGCTCGCGAGCGCGATAGCGCCGCAGAGGGCGAGCGAGACGGCCAATCGAAGCATGGTGCCCCCTTCCCCCGGCTGTTAACAGCGTTTACAGCCAGGCTTTAAAAAAATACGCGGTTGTGATGCCGAGATAGTTGCCGATTGCATAACCGATTATACCGGCCGCCAGCCCCCCCACGATCACCTCCCGATTTTTCAGGGAGCTTGCGACTACCGGTACAAAAACCGGAGAAAAAATGCCAGCAGTCGCGGTTATTATCTGGGTATCCCTGTCTATGCCAATCGGCCTACAGATGATAATATGCAACAAGGTCGACCCAAAAATAACCAGTATTGTGTAAACAATAATATTCCCGGAGGCTTTTAAAAGCTCGGAAAAATCCACCGTTGTTGCTATCGTAATACAGAAGATCAGGATTATATACTGGCCTAGCGGGTACGACATTTCAATCTTTCTCACTCGTGGCAAGAAAGAGCAGCATATTCCCAGCGTGCTTACGGCAAGCATGAGGACCGTCATGTTGTATTCTTCGGGTGAAATGTAATAAAGTCCGGTCCCTATTGCGAATATTACAAGAGAAATGCCGAACGCCGCAAGCATCGGAATGAACTTCTCCCTGCCGAAAATGCCGGCATAGCTGTCGAATCCGGCATCTTCACCGGCGCAGGCCGCTTCGGCTTCGTCGGAAATGGATTGGCCACCCCCCTTCTGAAAATCGAAAGGCTTTAAAAACAGGCCTATTACTCGCTGCCCCAGAAACATCATGAAGAGCAGCCAGAAAATCTCGATAAACCATGATGCCGCAGTCGCAACTACTATCGTCTCGGGGTTCGCCTTCAGGGCAAGGGCCACGCTCATAAAATTCATTGTCGCGCCCGTAAATCCGGCGACATACATACCGGCAATTTTATGGGCTTCGTGAATTGTTCCGGCGTATATGACATATCCGACAGCCGCCACAAGTATCAACGATAGCGCGAAGATAAAAAACGAAAGAAGGCTTTTACCGGCCATGCCGGTCCATCTTCGTATATCTGTCGGGAAGATCATAAGAGGGATGGCCAGTGGCACCGATATCGACATTATTATCTTCTGGACGCCTCCCAATCCGGCCGGAACGGCGCCTATATTCGCCAGCACCATCCCGGTGACAAAGCAGATGAGGGCCGCACCGAGCTTTTCGAGAACGGGAAACCTATGGCACAAGTACAGGACCAGCGCCGGAAACGTTATATAAAACAATATCGCAAGTATAGGCGTCATGTGACGATTCCTCCTATCTCGATGGAGCGCACAGGTCTGTGTCGTATTGTTCAAGCCTCAGACCGCAGGCCACACCTCCTCAAAGACCCTGAGAAAATTAAGCCCGAGGAACTTGCGGATATCGTCTTCCTTATAACCCCTGTCCATCAGCCCCTGGCTGAAGCGTGCGAGGAAGGCCACCGACGGAAATCCGGCCAGATTCACCGCTTCGAAGTTGCCGGAAAAGGTGCCGTAATAATCGCCCACCGCAAAAGGAAGCGTTTCCAGCTCACGTAAAATGAGATCGCGGGGATATGCGCCGGGAGTGGCCTCTTTGTCCGTGCCAAGCCCCACGTGATCGATGCCCGCCAGGTTCACTACATAGTCGACGGCGTTAAGGAAATTGTCGATAGACGGCACCACCTTCTCGCCGTTCCAGTTCATCGGCGGATAGGGAGTCAGCCCGATGACGCCCCCTCTGGCGGCAACGGCCTTTATCTGTTCATCCGTGATATTGCGCCTCTGATTGCTTAAAGCCCTGGGGTTAGAGTGGGAGAATATGCAGGGCTTCGAGCTGAGATCTATCGCCTCCAGGCTTGAACGGATGCCGGTATGAGAGCAATCAATTACTATTCCGGCGCGGTTCATTATGTCCACCAAACGGCGGCCTTCCCGGCTCAGACCTCCGTCCGGGTCCTCGACGCAGCCGTCCGCCGCAAAATTTCTATAGTTATATGCGAGTATCGATACTCGTGTACCGAGGCGGCGAAAAACATCCACCATGCTCTCCAGATAATAATGGCAGAACGGACGAGAGTTCTGAAAACCAACGATTATTCCCACCCGACCCTCGCGCTTGGCGGTACGTATGTCTTCCGCGGTCTCTATGAGCATCAGTTTGGGGTCGCGGCGGATGACTTCATAATAATCCGCGATGCTTTTTACCGCTTCACCCGAATCGTCCGACGTATCCGGAACGGTGATGTTCAGCGCCGTAATACCCGAGGCCTCAATGGACTCGTTATACCCCTCGAAGAAAAAGGAGCATGCATCGATGATGATCGCATCGTTGTGAATGCGTCTTGCCTCTTCCGACACGGTTTCAGGGTAGCCCACGCAATCACCTCCAAAGTATCTTTTCACGGCATGCATACCTAAAGATGTCGGCCAACCATCGAAGTGTCAATTCTTTAATGCAGGGAAATAAAACCGTTAATTATCCTTTTTGCTTCCGGACTCTTCAGGGAATCGAGCAAAAAGTCGGATATTGATTTATTCTCTTCCGGATTTCAATTCGCTTTAGCCGTTTTTTTGTATATCCGGTATTTATTCCTAAAGCTCTAAGGCAAGAAATGCTCTACTAACTACGCCACTTCATCGGCCTTGGCGAGCAGGTATCTTGCGCTTTCAAGGACCACCCGCGACGAGGCGGCAAGTTCATTTATCTCCTTGACCATGTCGGAAACGATCGCGTTTAGATCCTCTATGGCATTGCCCGTGTTCTCCAGCGCGTTCTTTTGCTCGTCAGTCCCCGTACCTATCAACCGCGCCAGCCTTATGTTCTCTTCCATCTGTTTTATGATGGCGTTTATGTACTTCTCCTCCACCATAAGGCTATCCTGGAGAATCTGGATATTCTTGTTGCTTCCGGAAATTGAATTGATCATCTCCTTTATGGTGGCGGAAGACGTCTTGATGACATTTACCCCTTCCCCGGTCACTGCATCGTTTAGACTAAGCACCTTTTCGATCTCCTTGATGCTTTCAGTCGTCATGACCGCGAGTTTGCCGATCTCGTCGGCGACAACGGCAAAGCCCTTGCCGTGCTCGCCGGCCCTTGCGGCCTCGATGCTCGCGTTGAGCGAAAGCAGGTTTATCTTGTCGGCTATATCGACGATGATATTGACCGTTTCGGATATCCTTTTGCTCTGGGCGGCTATGGTGTTCATGGTGTTTTCCACATCCATGATCTTGTCATTCGCCTCCTGGCTCCTGTTCGCGATCCCCTGGATCTGGCTGTTGGTGAGTCCCAGGTTCTCCCGGGTTTCGTCCTTGATGTGCCTGAAGGCCTCGACGATCTCGTCCATCTTTACGTTACCGTCGATCTGTTCGAGACTTGAATCATGTATGTTTTCAGATGAGCCTCGGAGCTCCTCGAGGGTCGCGGAGATCTCCTCGAATGTGGCGGCCTGGCTCTGCATCCTGTCGTTGAATTTCATTACAAGCGTATTTTGAGAGTCAACCTCGGTGAAGAGCATATTGACCTTTTCGCGGATTTCGAGATTCATGTTATGCATCTGGTCGACCCGTTTTTCTATTTCGAGCTGCTGTGTTTCCGTTCGTTCTATAAAAGTGTTTAAAATGCCTATTAACCGGTAAGCCACAAAAGAGATTATAACCTGGCTGACAACAAAAAATATCTCCCTGGGAGGTATAACGCCCAGATATACATCCCCATTGACGATGGCATCCCACGAATATTCCGCGCCGCTTGTAAGAGCGACATAGATGAAGGCGCTCCAGCAAGCAATAGCGACCCCGGAGACCGCAAGGAAAAGTTTTTCACGTAAAAAAAGGCAGGTGATGAGAACCATTACGACAATGAGAACGGAAGAGTTATAGGAGCCGAGGGCAAATGTCCAACCATGAGTGATGGAGTATTTTATTTTTGCGATAAAAGGCACCGCAAGCGTCAAGAACGAGACGATCCACGGGATAAAAAGCGAATCCCTTCGGAGTCTTTTAAGCCTGTACTGGGTAAACGCGAGCCCCATGCAGAAAAATGCGAGAATGGTCGGAGGCAGTATATCTTTCAGAGGCATTCGCGCGACAGCCAGAAAAACGAGGGCGCTCATCATGACCATGGAAAGCGCGATAAAATAGGCGAAGGTAGTTTTTATCTGCAGAGCTTCACGGGCCGTGTATTTCGCGCTCATTTTCGTTCCTCGATATTAACTTGATCATAAATGAATGCTTTTATGCAACTTGGGTCGAACCAGTCGGCGTTTCCGGAAAGATAGTTTCCAGTTGGAAGACGCCGCCAGTCGCCGAATGAGTTGAATTTCAGGCGGCGGGTTTTGTCCAGAATTATTTGGCTTTGCTTCAGTCATGGCCTGCAATCGCCAATATCGACATCTCCCAACTTGAGCCGGGATTCTGATTTCAATATAGGGCAATTTCCCATCCTCCCCAAAAAAACCGGAGTATTTTAGATGACATTTTTCCCTATCCATGTTATGGATTTCGTGTAAATACGAACAGTAGGTCAGCATGCTTTTCATCGGCCATTTTATCGATCGCCACCTTGGCCGAGTAATAAAAGGGGATTTCGACACATCCGCAATAAGCATAGCGAAGGCCTCGCTAAACGACGGCCAGACCATCCACGGTGTAAACGACATCTTCATCGGACCGCGAAGCCATATCTCACCCAGGTGCAGGGTACGCTTTGGGGGGAGGGAGTAACAGCAGTCGTCGAACGGAATTATCGTCTCCACAGGCTGCGGCTCCACAGGGTGGTTTGGGTCGATAGTGGAGGGCGCGCGGAAGATATCCTCCGGTTTCGACAAAACCGAAGAGGGCAAAGACCCGAGCCGATTCCCCTGGGATGCCGACCATCTCTTCTTCAGCGTGCGCGAACCCTTCGAGAGCAGGACCTCACAGGTTGAGCTCTCGTTCGGAATGATTACGGCATCCAGTCCGCTCGAGGTCACCTCCCTTATGGGGCGTAACGGCATAATCTTCAGCGACGGCATAGAGGGCGATTATATTGAATTCAATTCCGGCAAAACGGCCACAATCACCCTCGCTGACCGAAAGGCGCGCCTGGTGAAAAAATGACACATTGGGACGGAACCGCTCGGACCGCCCCGGGCAAAAACCCTTGACATCCCCTCTTATTGTGCCTCATCCTAATTCTCACCGCGCCCGGCGGACGAAAGCCGCCCGCCGCGCGCCCCCGCGGGGATACCCCGCGTATACTTGCACCCATGGAGACCCACGATGAGAAGCGATGTAATGAAAAAAGGAATGGAAAAGGCGCCCCACCGCTCGCTCTTCCGCGCGGCCGGGCTTAGCGACGAAGAGCTTTCGCGCCCCATAATAGGCATAGCAAATTCCGCCAACGAGATAATTCCCGGACACGTGCATCTTAACACCATAGTCGAAGCCGTAAAGAGCGGCATACTCGCCGCGGGAGGCACGCCGCTCGAGTTCTCTACGATCGGGGTGTGCGACGGCATTGCCATGAACCACAGGGGTATGAAATACTCCTTAGGTTCGCGCGAGCTTATAGCCGACTCGGTCGAGATTATGGCCATGGGCCATCCCTTCGACGGCCTGGTGCTGGTGCCGAACTGCGACAAGATAACCCCCGGTATGCTTATAGCCGCCATGCGCGTGGACATCCCATCGATCGTGGTAAGCGGCGGCCCCATGTTCGCCGGGCGTTACAAGGGGCAAAAGCTTACGCTTAACGATGTGTTCGAGGCGGTCGGTAAGGCCGCGAAAAAGAGGATAAGCCCCGACGAGCTTTACGCCATCGAGTGCTCGGCGTGCCCGGGGGCGGGCTCGTGCTCCGGGCTTTTTACCGCGAACTCCATGAACTGCCTGACCGAAGCCCTGGGGCTCGCCCTCCCCTACAACGGAAGCATCCCCGCGGTAATGGCCGACCGCGTGCGGCTTGCCAAAGAGAGCGGCCGCGCCATCATGGAGCTCGTAAAGAAGAACATCACCCCCCGAAAGATCGTTACACGAAGATCCATTGAGAACGCCCTGGCGGTGGACATGGCCATAGGCGGCTCCTCCAACACCGCGCTCCACATACCGGCAATAGCGCATTACGCAGGCATTCCCATCACCCTTAAGGATATAAACCCAATCTCCGAGCGCACGCCGCACCTCTGCACGCTGGCCCCGGCCGGCACCCACGTCATGGAGGACCTTCACGAGGCCGGAGGAATCCCGGCCGTGATGTCCGAGCTTTTGAAAAACAGACTTCTCCACGGCGACTGCATCACCGTTACCGGAAAGACCGTGGCGCAGAACCTTCGCGGACGCGACATCCTCGACGAGTCGGTAATCCGCCGCGTCAAGGCGCCCGTCCACGCCGACGGCGGGCTTGCTGTTCTTACGGGGAACATCGCCCCCGACGGCTGCATCGTAAAGCAGGCCGCGGTCGACCCGTCCATGCTCAGGCACACAGGCCCCGCAAGGGTCTTCACCTCCGAGGAGGCGGCCATGAAGGGCATAATGGGAGGGAAGATAAAGAAAGGCGACGTGGTGGTGATAATCTACGAAGGGCCGCGCGGGGGCCCCGGCATGCGGGAGATGCTGACGCCCACCTCGATCATAGCGGGCATGGGCCTGGACAAGGACGTGGCCCTCATTACCGACGGCCGCTTCTCCGGCGCGACGCGCGGTTCGTCCATCGGCCACGTATCGCCCGAAGCGGCAGCCGGCGGCCCAATCGCCATAGTGCGTAACGGCGACATAATAGAAATCGACATCCCCGCCAAGAAACTCAACGTCAGGCTTTCCGAAGCCGAGATTAAGAAGCGCCTGGCCGAGTGGAAGGCCCCCGGCCCCAACATCACCACCGGCTACATGAGCCGTTACGCGAAATTGGTGTCCTCGGCCGACCGGGGCGCGGTTTTCGAGAGCTGAGCCATGAAGGCAGGGATAGCGGGCGGCGGCGCTGTAGGTTCCCTTTTCGCCTCTCTCTTCAACGAGGCCGGCATGGACTACGCCGTTTACGAAAAGGACCCCGACCTCGCCCGGGCCCTTGCCGAAGGGACCACCCTTAGTATGCCGGAGGGAGAGCGAGTTTTTCGCTCAAAGGCCTCGAGCTCGCCCGGCATTCTGTCGGCCTGCGACATCGTGTTCCTGTTCGTCAAAAGCTATTCCACGGCCGATGCGATGCGGGACATCGTCGGCGTTATAAAAAGCGGCGCCATTGTCGTCAGTTTACAGAACGGCATAGGCAACCGCGAGATAATCGAACGCTTCGTCGCCCCTGCTCGTGTCGTATCCGGCTCGGTGACGCTTGGCGCCGCGCGCGTCGATTCGCATACGGTCGCCTACGGAGGCAGCGGGAGCGCCGAGATTGGAGGCCCCGAGGCGGGCGCGGTGGAGGCGGCTCGTTCCATAATGGAGCGAGCCGGGGTGCCGGTACAGATACGCGAGCGACCCGAGGAGGTGGTCTGGAGAAAGGCCGTAATAAACGCCGCCATAAACCCCCTGGGGGCGCTTCTCGACGTTCCCAATGGAAAACTCCTGGAGATTCCGGACGCTCTCGTTCTACAGGAGTACGTCATAAGGGAGTGCGCCCTTGTGGCTGGGGCGCTCGGTATCACGCTCGACGCGGATGAGCTCATCGAGACGGTGCGCGGGGTTTGCGTTAGGACCGCGGTCAACACCTGTTCCATGCTTCAGGACCTGCGCGCCGGCAGGCAAACCGAGATCGACAGCATAAACGGGGCCGTGGCGCGCTTGGGCCGCGAGGCGGGAATCGCGGCGCCGTACAACGAGGCCCTCACACGCCTGATAAGGGCGAGGGAACGAGCAGCCGGGGCCTGAGGGCCCCACCATAAGTCAAATCATTGCCGGACCGCTTCCTAATGCCGCAGGTCGGATATTTTATGCCCTATCGCCGGAGGCATAAAACATTTGACATTAGGCTCACGCGGTTAACATATAACCCATTCGCCGGAACGATCAGCCCGGCGCCTTCGCGGCGCGAATCACATGCAAAGGAGAGTGCCGTCCATGAGCACGGATAAAAAATTCTGCGATTACACGGTCGACGAGCGCGGCGTCGCGCTTATGGTGGTGAACAACCCGCCCATGAACACTCTTTCGCAGGGCGTTCTGGCGGACATAAAGGACGCCATTCGAAGGGCAAACTCGGACCCCGCGGTTCGGGCGGTCGTCTTTACCGGCGAGGGCAAGGCCTTTATCGCGGGCGCGGACATCAAGGAGTTTATTCCGAAGAACACGAAGAAGGACGGCGCGTCCTATCTCGAAAACGGCCAGGAGATGACCAACCTCATAGAGAATTCCGACAAGCCCTACATAGCAGCCATAAACGGCTACTGCTTAGGTGGGGGGATGGAAACGGCGCTCGCCTGCCATATACGCTTAGCCGACGAAACGGCGCAGATCGGGCTTCCCGAGATCAAGCTCGGCATAATTCCGGGTTACGGCGGAACACAGCGCTCGGCGAGGCTTATCGGCAAAGGGCGCGCTCTCGAGCTGATTCTCTCGGGGAACTTCATCTCCGGTCGGGAGGCCGAGCTGTACGGCGTCGTGAATCGGGCCGTGCCGCAGGGTCAGGTGGTGGCGGAGGCCAAAAAGCTTGCCTCCGCGATCGCCTCGAGGAGCCGGTGCGCGGTTAAAAACGCCATGCGGGCGGTTAGCGAGGGGCCGGCCATGGAATTCGCAAAGGCCATGACATTCGAGAGGGAGCTCTTCGGGGAGCTGTGCGAAACGGCCGACAAGAGGGAGGGCATCGCCGCCTTTCTCGAAAAGCGCGAGGCGAAGTTTACGGACAGTTGAGCCCGGTTATCCGTAAATGCAAAAGGCCGGACGGCGGAGCCGTTCGGCCTTTTTTTTGCCGCGCCGCCGGACAATTTTTACGACTTGTAGATCTCGCTTTCGAAGGTCTTGACCCAGTGTTTTTTCAATACGGCCTTGGCCTCGTCTATTTTGTCGACCTCTATGATTATGATCGCCTCGTCGCCCCTCAGGTTGATGAACGGATAAAGCGTCTCGACGTTCACCCTGGACTCTATCAGCGGCCTTAGAACGGCGTTAAGCCCTCCCGGATGGTCCGGTGTCGCGACGGCTATCACCTCGCGGGTGGTTACGTTTAGCCCGCTGGCGCGAAGCACCGTCTCGGCCCTGGACGGGTCGCTTACGATCATGTGGACCTGCACCGGATTCATGACCACGGAGGCCATGATGGCCTTTATGTTGATCTGCTCCTTCTCGAGTATGTCGCAGATCTCGTTTAGCTTTCCCGGACTGTTCTCGACCGATACGCTGACCTGGGTAATGGGCATCGACAATCACCTCGCCCTGTTATAATGAACCGTTGCCGAAGGGAAAGCCGTTGTAGCCCTCCTCCACGGCCCGGTTTGTAATCTCCACCAGCTTCTTCTTCGCGCCTAACATGTACTCGACGCTCCGGTAAATCGAATCGACTTTTATCACTTTTGTCAATCTTATAAAGGCGCCCAGCATAACCATGTTCGCCGAGCGCTCGTTGCCCAGGCCCTTGGCGATTCCGTTGGCCGGCACGGGAAACATGGTGATGTCGCCGCGGCTTATAAGCTCGCCCACGAGGTCCGAATTGTAGATCATCTGGCCGCCCGGCTCGAGCCTGGTGCTGAACGCGGCCGCCGAGGGATGGTTGAGCGCCACCACGAAGTCCGGCGCGGAGGCCACCGGCGATGCTATCTCCTCGTCGGATATGCAGATGGTGCAGTTTGCGGTCCCTCCGCGTACGGCCGCGCCGTAGGCCGGCAGGTAGGTGACCTGTAAGTCCTCGAACATGGCTGCATTGCCGAGGATGTTACCCATGGTGAGGACGCCCTGGCCGCCGCTTCCCGCGAACAGTATCTTTACCAGCATATCAGTCCCCGCCTCCCCTTTTATCGGTAAGCACCCCGGGAACGAACTCCTTCGCCATGACCTCGGTGATCCATTTGAACGAGTCCTCCGGTGTCATCTTCCAGTTGGTGGGGCACGGGGAGAGCACCTCCACTATGGAATAGCCCAATCCGTCCACCTGCACCTGAAAGGCGTTCCGGATGGCCCTCTTGGTCCTCTGGATTCCGGCCGGCCCGTTTACGGCGACACGCTCGGCGTAGATTACGCCGGGAAACTTCGCAATGACATCGGTGATGTGGAGCGGAAACCCGTCGAACTTGGGGTTACGCCCTCCGGGGGTGGTTGTCGTGCGCTGGCCGACAAGCGTGGTGGGCGCCATCTGGCCGCCAGTCATGCCGTAGACCGCGTTGTTTATGAATATGACCGTTATGTGCTCTCCGCGGTTCGCCGAATGTATGGTCTCTGCTGTCCCTATGGCCGAAAGGTCGCCGTCGCCCTGGTAGGTAAAGACGAACAGTTCGGGCTTGACGCGCTTGACCCCGGTGGCTATCGCGGTGCCCCGGCCGTGGGCCGACTCGATCATGTCAATATCGAAATACTTGTAGGCTAACACCGCGCATCCGGCCGGATTGACGCAGATGGCGCGCCTGCCTAAGTCCATCTCCTCCATGAGTTCTGCAACTATGCGGTGTACGATCCCATGACCGCAGCCGGGGCAATAGTGGGTCGCCACGTCCTTTTTATAGTAATCGGGCCATTTGTTAAGCAGTTTCATTGTTCACTCTCATCTGACGCTGGTACTCGCGGTACAGCACGCGGGCGAACTCGACCGGAGTCGGCACGACGCCGCCGGGCCGCCCGTGGAAGGCCACGCGCGCCTTCCCCTCCAGGGAGAGCAGCACATCCTCGAGCATCTGTCCGGTGCTCATCTCGAATACCACAAAATCCTCGATGCGCCGTGCGAGGTTCTGCAGGGGCTCCTTTGGGAAGGGCCACAGGGTGATGGGTCGAAGGAGCCCCGCGGGCACCCCCTCTTTGCGGACGCGCTTTATGGCCGCCTTCGCTATGCGCGCGGTGGTGCCGTAGGCAACGGCGACGATCTTCGCGTCGTCTAACATGTATTCTTCGTAGCGCGTTTCGTTCTTCGCTATAACCTGGTATTTGCGGACCAGCTCCCAGTTGTGCCGCTCCATCTCCATGGGATCCAGGATAAGCGATGCCATATAACGGCTCGGCCCGTCTCCCCTTCCCTTAAGCGCCCACTCCTTCTCTGGAAAATCGCTGATTGGCTCCGGGAACACGACCGGCTCCTTCATCTGGCCCAACATTCCGTCGCCTAACACCATCACCGGGGTGCGGTACCTGTCCGCCACGTCGAAGGCCACCCGGGTGAGGTCCGCGACCTCCTGCACCGATCCGGGAGCGAAGACGGGCGTACGGTAATCGCCGTGGCCTCCGCCCCGCGTGGCCTGGAAGTAGTCGCCCTGCGCCGGGGCGATGTTTCCGAGGCCCGGGCCGCCCCTCATTACGTTCACTATGACGGCGGGAAGCTGGAAGCCGGCCAGGAACGATATGCCCTCCTGCTTGAGGCTTATCCCGGGGCTGGATGATGAGGTCATCACCCTTGTTCCGGTGGCCGCTGCGCCTATGACCATGTTGATTGCCGCCGTCTCGCTCTCCGACTGCACGAACACCCCGCCGTTCGCCGGAAGGTGCTCTGACATATATTCGCCCAATTCGTTCTGCGGCGTGATCGGATAGCCGAAATAGCTCCGGCAGCCCGCGCGTATTGCGGCCTCTCCGAACGTATGGTTGCCGCTCATGAATACCTTATTCACCGTACACCTCTATCGCGACCTCGGGACACACCAGAACGCACACCATGCAGCCGGTGCACTCTTTGGAATCGTCGGGGCTTGCGTAATGATAACCTGCCTTGTTGAGGTCTTCGGAGGAGGCAAGGACGCCCTTTTTACAATAGACTATGCACAGATCGCATCCCTTGCAGAGCTCCGATTTTACTACAACCCTGTGCTTTTTTCTGGCCATTGGCGATAAACCCGCATTTACCGGACTGCGCCCCGGATGCACCCGGCAGGCGGTTACCGATTGTGATTTTATGAAAAAGTATTTTATGGCCGTTTTTGTCAAAGACTTTTTGTCAACAAAGAACCGCCGGGATCGACTAAAAACAAGTACCCACCAAAGGGACGTGCCCCACTTGGGGAAGGATGATTAGCAGTCGAAAGTTCAAAGTTCTAAGTTCAAAGCTGAAAGAAAAGCCATCGGCATCAGCAAAACCCCCTCCGGGGGTGGCGCAACGCGCCGGGGGCGTTAGTCTCGAAGCTCTGGAGTAGGCTAAAGGGAAAACCTACTGACAATCCTGGCGGCGCCTCAAGATAACAATCTTAAGCGATTTTGCTTTGACAGGCTCGCCCCGGGCGGGCTATTGGATAGCGTATGATAAACATTCGAAACGCGACCGAATCCGACCTCGACGCGGTCTGCTCCATGGAGAACGAGTGGATGCCCTCGCCCTGGAGCCGCCAGGGCTTTGAGAGTGAACTTTCCAATTCCTTCTCCCACTTCCTGGTGGCCGAGAATGAGAATGGAATCGCCGGATACGCGGTGGCCTGGAGGGTCGCCGGAGAGCTGCAGCTCAACCGGATCCTGATACACGCATCACAGAGACGAAGAGGAATCGGCCGCGCGCTTTTGGAAAACCTTGCGCGCCGCCTCACCCCCTCGCCCCATTCGAGGATATTGATCGAGGTGCGTTCGAAAAACCTGGAGGCGCGCTCGTTCTATCGCGCGGCTGGGTTCGTCGAGACTGGGCGGAGAAGGCGCTACTATGGCGGCGACGACGCGATGCTCATGGAACTGAAAATCAAATGAAGATAAAAGACGCGCAATTTCTAAAGAGCGTTTTCGCCGCTTCGGCCTTTCCGAACCTGCCCTATCCCGAATTCGCCTTTATGGGCCGCTCTAACGTCGGGAAGTCCTCGCTTATAAACATGCTCACTGGCAAAAAAGACCTGGTAAAGACCGGCTCGCGGCCCGGAGTGACCAAAAGCGTCAACTTTTTCATTATAAACGGAGGCATCACATTCGCTGACCTGCCGGGATTCGGCTATGCTAAGCTTCCCGAATCGGTCCGTGAAGGTTTTCTCCCACTTATAAAAAGCTATATCCGGGACCGTGACCGGCTGCGCCTGATGTTTATGCTGGTGGATATCCGGCGCGTGCCCGGCGACTTCGAGCGCGAGATGATAACGCTGCTCACCGAGCGGAGGGTGCCGGTGGCCGTTGTGGCCACGAAGTGCGACAAGCTGGCCCGGGGAGGGCGGGCGGCCTCGGCGCGCGCGATAGCGAACGCGCTTTCGGTCGGCGAGGATTCGGTCTTTTTTTCCTCGTCCAAAACAAACCTCGGCAGGAGGGAGATGCTCTCCTTGATAGAAGAATTCTGCGGGAATAGAGGCCTGGACTGACCCGGGCGGAAATACGAACGCATAAAACGGCGCCAAGCGGCGGGGCGTCCTCAGTACGAGGTCGATTGTTTGAGGAATTCGTACATCTGGCTGTCGGAGTCCTTTATTCCCCTGGCATAGGTCTCGGCGATGGATAGGAGGACCTGGCTGAAATACTCGAGGTGCGGCACCAGGAACTCGCGCTTGAGGTTGTTACGCACTGGGAAGGCCGTCGAGTTCTTTACCTCGCCCAGTTTCCGACCGTCGAGGAGCTTTTTGCCGTTTAAGATATGCGTAAAGATTATATCATCGGTACCCGCCGCTGTGGGCGTGGGGTCCACAATGATCACCTGGGTGGAGAGGCCGCCGTTGTAATCGCGTTCCATGATCTCCGATTCCACCTTCGAAACACTCGATCCCGACGAATATATTCGGATGGTCTTTTTTTTGAGCCGCGTTACCTGTCTGGTGAGCTCGTCCCTTTCGTAGCTGTGGCGCTGTATCTCTATATATCCGTCCGCAAGCCGGTAGCTTACCTGGTAGGGCACCACCCGGATGTCCTTGGTCGACATGAGTTTGTATCTGACGACTATATCCTCTATCTTCTTTCCGAGCGCGACGATCCGTTCATCGAGCGCCCTACCCTCGCTGTCCAGCTTCTCCGAGGTTAGCGCGCTGCCGCGCTCCGGCTCCTTCTTCTCCTGAGACCAGGCAGTCGTATTCGTAAGCACCGCCGCCGACAGCAGGCACACAAACATCGTAAAAGCTTTTTTCATCGCAATATCCCCCATGAATCCGCCCCTCGACGATTACCGGGGCGTTGTAGCGTCCGAATGCCGCCGGGCATGGAACGATCCGCGCAAGCGGTTGGATAATATCACAGGGCCGCAGTGTTCTTCAACCATATTTTACACTGGACCGGGCCTCCGGTCCAAGAGATTTTGGTATCGCGCCGGCCGTATTATCCTTTAGGACAAAATGGCCGATAATAAGGCATAAGCCCCCGGGGCCCGGTGCGGGCATTCCGGTCATGGACACGGTGACCCAATGTACAATATTCTGATCGTCGACTTCACCCCGTACCGCGAGACGATCGCGCGCATGTTTACGGAAGCCGGCTATAACGTCGAAAGCTGCGAATCGGCCTTTGACGCCATGGCCCGGCTCAAATCGAGCGATTTCGACCTCATCGTATCCGAAGTGGAGCTGCCGGGCGACAACGCCTTCGACCTGTACAATTATATATCGAACTACTATCCCTTCATCCCCGCCATCATGGTCACCGAAAAGGACATCGATACCTTTTTCGAGCACATCTTCCGCGAGGGGATCGGAAACGTGCTCCACAAGCCGCTTAGGGAAAAAGAGCTGGTAAGCCTTGCCCGGAAACTCATCACCCGGAAAAACATCTTCGGACTGGAAAACTACATGGACGTTCCTGCCGAAGACATTATGAAGATTCGCATAACGGCCTCCGGCCGGATAAGGGGTTCAATAGCGACCCTCATGAAGCAGCTCGATGAATGGGGGATAAAGGTGCGGAACAAATCGGTCCTCAACCTCATACTCAACGAGCTGATCATCAACTCGGTCTATCATTCGCACGGCTACACTCGCGAGAAGGAGGAGCGCGTCCAGGTGACCCTCAAGAAGGGGGAGTTTGTCGACCTGTTCTTCGCCCACAGCGCGGACGCTTACGGCATTTCCATCACCGACTACAAGGGCGAACTGACCAAACATAAGATACTGGACAGCATCAGGAAGGCCGTCGAGGAGTCGCAGATGATTCTTCGCGCGTACGAAACAGGAGAGGAGATATCGGACAAGGTCTCCGAGACCGGCCGGGGCATCGATCTTGTGAGAAAGCTCACATCGGAATATTATTTCGTAATAAGAAACAAGGTCCGAACCGAGATCATCCTGCTCTTCGACCGGGAACCGCCGGAGCACTTCGAATCGCATTCCTCGCTGAAGATCATCGAAGACCCCAACTGACCGCCTTCGAGGCGGCAAGCGCCGCGGCCACGCACACCCCGAATCCAAGCGCAACGTACCACAGCCAGAAAATCGAGCTAAAGGCCATGGCCGATACCACGGCGAGAACCCCGGCAAAAACCCCGAAAAGGGCCGCGCGCGGGTCCATGCCGTCGGTGAACCTGCCCAGAACGAAGATCCCCAGTACCCCGCCGTAAGTCACCGAGGAGATGGATAGTCCGACCTCCACCAGCGGGTTCTTCGAATCGTGAAATAGCACCGAGACGCCGATGATAGCGAGCGTCCAGAAGAAGGCGATTGCGCGAGCCGCGGCCACTTTACAGCGCTCGGAAAGCCGGCGCTCCTTGAGCCTCAGCAGGTCGAGCGCGGTCGATGATGCGAGCGAGTTGATGGACGAACTTAAGGTCGACATGGCCGCGGCGAAGATGCCGGCGAGCATTAGCCCCCTGAGTCCCGCTGGCAGATGGTTTACGATAAAGTATGGAACTATCGAATCGCTCGAGTCGAAGTGCCGGCCCCCGAACAGCGCCTTGATGAAAAGGCCGAACAGGAGGAAAAGCGCTATCTGCATGATAACCAGAAAGCCGCTCGCTATCATGGCCTTGCGGGCCGACGAGGCGTCGCGGCAGGACAGGACGCGCTGAACGATGAGGTGGTCCGTGCCATGCGAGGCGAACGAGAGAAACGCCCCGCCGACGATGCCGGTGAGAAGGTTGTACGAGCCGAAAAGCTTCGCCGCGCCGCCGCCAAGGCCGGAGGAGACGAAGGCCAGATCGGCGGAAGGTATGAGGGCGAACACGCCGCCGAGGGAGAGCGAGAGCTCGTCCATCACGCAGTACGCGCCGAGCCCCACGCAAAACAGGTACAGCGCGAGCTGCAGGGCGTCCGTCACGATGACTGAGCGGATGCCCCCGTAAAAGGTGTAAATGAACGTAGCCCCGCCGATAACCGCCAGGGAAAGCCTGTAGTCCCAGCCGGTCATTACGGTAAGCGGTATGGCCGTTGCGAAGAGGCGTACGCTGTCGGCGAAGAGGCGCGTTATGTGGAAAATGACCGAAACCACGCGCCGCGACGTCCGCCCGAATCGGCGCTGGAGGAATTCGTACACGGTTTCGTATTCGCCCTGAAAGTATCGCGGCAGTAGGAAGGCGGCCACAAGCATCCGGCCCGCGAGATAGCCGAAGGTGACCTGTAAAAACCCCGTTCCGCTCGCATAGGCGAGCCCCGGAATCGAGATGAAGCTGAGACTCGAAGTTTCCGTGGCGACGATGGAGAGGCATGCCAGGAACCAGTGCACCGAGCGGTTTCCCAGGAAATAATCGCTTACGCTCGAGCCGCCCGAAAACCAGAGCCCGATTATATTGATAAGTACAATATATATCAGAATAACGGCGATATCGATGGTCATCGGGTTTTATTCCGCATCATCCCCCCGGCGGGACATCGATGCCCCCGGGCTCACTTGCGCGCCCCGATAGCGTGCCTTATGAAATCCATCATCCCCTTAATAACTCGCTCGTCGTCCTCGAGGGCGTCCTCGCCCACAAAGGTGCGCAGACGCTCCTTGTAATACTCGGAGGTGTACGAGAACTGCATGAGTACGATGATGTTGTCGATGCAGTAGGAGGCGACGTGCTCGTCGATGGAGGGGTCCACCAGGCCCTTCTCCCTGGCCTCGTTGATGTAATGTCTGTAAAATACGGCCGAGATGTTCTCGATCTTGCGGGACAGCCGCGCCGAAAGGTGCGCGAGGCTTTCGGTGGTGATGTCCTGGTATAGCTGGACGAAATGCGGATGCGAACGCGAATGTTTCTGGGCTACGCGGATGATCGTTTCGAGTTTGTCGAACAGGTCGCCGTTGGACAGATCCGCTCCCGCAAACGCCGCCTCGAGCAGCTTGTATCCCTCGTCCACTACGGTGAGAAAGAGGTGCTCCTTGCTCGAAAAGTAATTGTACATTGAGCCTATGCTGATTCCCGCCTTGTTCGCGATGACATTTACGTTCGCCCCGTTGAATCCCTTTTCGGCGAATTCCACGGTGGATATCTTTATTATCCTCTCGCGTTTCTTGTCCGAAATTTTGTCGAAGGTATCCTTGTGGTATTTCCCGGAATTTTCGTCCGGGGTTCGTTTCTTTTTAACCGCTCTCATTATCGCTCCCTTGTCTCTGATCGGTCACGCGCCCTTCGAGCGGGCCGTGCCGGAAGTCCGTGGTGAGTATACCATAATCTATATCGGCAATCTATTTAAGCGCTCCTATGGAGGCGCACAATCCGAGGAGCACCTCCCGCTCCGCATCGGCGATCAGGAGGGATGAGGAGGCGCGAACGGCCTCGTCGACGAGCCTGCGGTGCATATCCACGGCCTTATCCAGCGCGCCGCTATCCCGTATCATCCCCCGTATCTCGTCCAGGTCCGACGCGGACTTTGCGGCCTTCGTGAAGAGGGACTCGAAGCGCTTTCCTTCCACAGGCCCCAGGCGCTCGATCGTATTCTGCACGAGAACCGTCTTCTTGCCCTCGAGTATGTCCGAATCCGCCGACTTCCCCATCTCGGCCCTGTCGCCGAAGACGCCAAGTATGTCGTCACGCACCTGGAAGGCGTGGCCGAGCGGCAGGGCAAAGCGCCCGATTGCGCGGCGCTCGCCGGCCGTCGCCGCCCCCGCGAGCGTGCAGCCCATCAGGAGCGGATAGTAGACGGTGTAATAGGCTGTCTTCATCATGCCGACCTCGTGCGCCGCCGTATCGCCCGCGTGAAGGGAGCGCGGCATGGTGTTTACGATGTCGAGGATCTGTCCCCAGGCCGTACGCTCATAGGTGTCCGCGAAGAGGCGAAGGAAGCCGGTCTTGGCCTCCGCCCCTATCCCGGCGCCGAGAACGAGCCGCAGGGCGTCGCAGAACAGCACGTCCGCCGCCACCAGCGCGACATCGGACCCCACGCCCTCGTTTATCGTACCGCCCGAAAAACGCCCTTGCATCAATAGGTGAAAGGCCGCCCCGCCGCGGCGCACGTGGGAGCGGTCGATGATATCGTCCTGTATGAGAAGGAACGAGTGCATTAGCTCGAGCGAGGCCGCCATCGCTATGATCGCCCGCATGGCGGAGTTTTCGCCTCCGTATCCGCGGAAGGCTGCGATGAGCACGAGCGGGCGGACCCTTTTGCCGGGCCGCAGGCAGTACTCCGCGAGATCCGACCAGATCTCCGCCATGAAGGGATGTTCGGCGGCCTTTTTTTTCCCGGAGAAGTAATTCTCTATTGACAGGTCAATTCGCGGGGAATACTTATCAACGAACCGGACAAAATGCCGCGCCTGCGGCGCCGGATTTTTCTTCGTCTCTTTCATTGTCTGTAAAGCTGCGGACCTCATGTCGGGCGTGATTACGAAGTGGGGAGCTTAAAGCGGGCCTATGATCGTGTCAATAGATTTTCATGGCGCGGCGGCCGCATGAAAAAAGCGGTATTTATCGCGCTTTCGCTCGCGCTTCTGGTGCGCCTGCTTTTCGTCAACGATTATCGGTTTGGCCGCTTCGTTCCGCCCCTCCACGGCCCATACCCCGAGAATTCCATAAAAACCGCCGCGCCGGACCCGGAACCGCGCACCCCGCGGTATCCTTCGGTACTCCTCTTTATTCTCGACGGCGCGACGCGCGACAGCCTGTACGATCCCGAAATCTGCCCCGAAATATCGGCCCGCTGGCAAAGGTTCGGGCTCCGCTACGAGAACGCCCGAGCCATGGTTCCCACCGTGTCGGCCCCGAATTACGCATCGATCTTGACAGGCGCTCCTCCCCACATGCACGGAGTCGTCAATAACGAAACCCGCTCGCGCGCCGGCAGCAACGCGCCAACGGTGTTTCACTCGCTTTCCAGGGTCGGGCTTAAATCCGCCGTTGTGGGATTCGAATGGTACAAAGAGATGTTCGGCAAAGAGGCGCTCTACGTCCCCGCCGAGTGTTGCGAGCGGGACGACCCGGCCGAGGTGGCCCGCGCCGTGGAGACCATGATCCGCCGCAATGATCTCCCCTATTTTACGGTAGCTCACTTCCTCTCGCCCGACAACGAAGCGCACGCGACCGGGACCAACAGCGGAAGGCGCTATCTCTCTTCGATCACGCGCATCGACGGCCTGCTCGGCGGGATATTCCGCCTGCTCGATAAAAGGATTCCCGGCGCGCTCGTCATAGTGGCCTCCGACCACGGCATGAACGTTGACGGCAACCACGGAGGGACCGACGACGCGTCCATTGCCGTTCCGCTGTATCTTTTCGCGCCTTCTCTGACCGGCACAAGCGTCTCGCGGACCGTTTATCACGCGGCAATCGCCCCAACCGTGGCGGCGGCCGCCGGCGCCCCCCTTCCCGCCCTTTCCGCCGTTCCCCCGCTTGTCGAGGTACTCGGCAAAGACTATGGACCTATCCTTAAGGAATCGATCGCGCTTCGCGAGCGCATGGTCGCCGCCTTCCGATTCGTGAACCCGATAATCCCCGCGCCCCGGCTGACCGCCAGGGAGGATGATGCCCGGCTCGACGAACGCCTTACGGCCGCCATTCTGGAAAGACCGCAGCGCTGCAAGGAGACCCTGCTTTTGTACCAGAGGCTTATCTTCTCACTCGCGCTTTTGCTGCTGACCGCCATGGTAATGCGGCGGCAGACCGCCGGAACGGGAATGCTGCTTCTCGTAAACGGAACAGTGGTGGCCGCCGCAGGGGTTGCCATGCGCATCATATACTCGGCGCACATCCACTCCGCGGCCGTGGCGCTTTACGCTGTGATAATGGTATTCGTAACGGCGCTAACCATACGGCTTATTCGCGGCAGCCCGCTCTATCTTCAGTTTAGGATTCCCGGCGCGTTTTTGGACGTGTTCGCCCTGCTCTTAATAGAAACCGCCATAATTGGCGGGTGTTTTCTGCCCGTCTTTACATTCGCTCCCGACGAAAATATTTTTGGCGTACGCTTCTTCGGCCTTGCTCTCTGGTCGCCCCTCATACTCCTGCTCCTTATCAAGCTTGCGGTCGCCATCGGTTCGCGAGGCTTTCTAGTCGCAGGAACGACCACGGAATCCCCACGCTCGCGGGGATGAACGCGCCCGTCGGGGGGGTTACGCCTTTTCTTTTTAGGCGCGGAGAAAACGAGGATTCGCATGGGGCCCCATGCAGGGGTGAGGCCTCCCTGCCTCGTTGGGCTTGGTTCTTTCTTTTTCATCGCGGAAAAAGAAAGAACCAAAGAAAAACGCGCCCTCAAACGCCGGGGGGCTTGCCGCTCAAGCGGCGCGGAGCCTGGGCTTTCCGCATGTATGTATCAAAGGCAATTCGGGATTATCCGTCGAAATGTTTCTTTTCGTTTTTCTGTCGGTTCTTCCATGGACTTTCTGTTCGGCTGCGGAAGGTCCCTCCTGGACTATCCGACCGACAGGATGTCGGAAGTGTCGCCTGCGCCAGGACGGCATAGCGGGCGACCTTGCCTCGCGCGCATCCGTGCGCGCTGCTTAATGAATGTTCGATGTGCCGGCCGGTGTGAGTCGGTATCTGGCAGGCGACATTAGCCTAAACCCCCTCCGGGGGTGGCGCAGAGCGCCGGGGGATAACAGTCGAAAGTTCAAAGTTGAAAGTTGGAAGCTCGGCATGAGGAAGCCTTTATGTTTATGCCTTAGAACTTGTTCTACCTGGCCCCCCCTCTCATTTCTTCCGATCTAAATGGGAGAGGGGGCCGGGGGGGTGAGGGCGGTAAGCTTCCTCCTCCGCGTCTTAAGATAATAAAAAACCTTAAGTCCCACCTTTTTAACGCAAAACAAGTGGCTTAAAAAGCGGCAGAGATAAAAGGCCCACCATCGGAGATTAGGGTGTTCGAAAACTCTGCAAGATAGACCTTCAGGGTATACCATTTTTTTCCCTGCCTTTTAAATTGGCTTAAATCATGGTAATTTCATCCTTCTTGCTTAACGGGAAGAAATCACTGAAAAGCATGGAGGCGCGGCTTGACCGACTTCCGGCTTTCGGCTTGCTTGAAATCTGAATGAAAGGATCCGCCCCGGTGCACGGTAAGTTTGGAAGCCATATACGCACCATATCCCGCACGGACATTTGTGTAGTATGTCAATTGACCTTGACTTTTCAGACGGGTGTATGATATATTATGCGGAATATACAATGATATAGTGAAAAGCAATATTGTATATTTTTATTCTCTCGACGGCTTTTCATTATTATGGCAAGGCTTAGATATATTGACGCATCCCTCACGGGCGTGTGGATTAACCACGCGGAGGGCATTTCGCCGACGACGAAAACGATAATTTATATTGTATTTCCAATCCATGCTTTAAAGTAGGATTTATGAAGGCGATTAAAATAAACGCCAGAACGGACGAGTTCGGAATAGCGGAAATCAAAGTGTGCACGGATACAAAAAACTCCGACGTCAATCTGATAGTCGTGGTTGAAAACGGTCATGAAGAGGGAAAACCCGAAAAAGGAAGAATAATAGAAAACTAAAAGGATAATTCCCAAGAATTACTCTTTGTGTCCCTGTTGGGATGTAGATTGGAAAGAGCGAAGAAGAGGAATGTTGGTTTGAATATGAATTATTATGCGCATACCATAGCCGATCAACCTGAGGCCGATTGGCATCAGCTTGCCTCTCATTTAACCGGGACGGCCGAACTGGCTGTAAGTTTTACATCCAAACCTAGTTACAAGGAGATATTTCGTATTGCGGGTTTGCTACATGATCTGGGGAAATATCAGCCGTCTTTTCAGAAATACCTGAGAGATGGTGGAAGACGCGGGAGCGTTCCACACGCGGCATGGGGTGCTGCCTATTCACTGTTGTTAAAACAGCAAGAGATAGCACTTGCAATAAACGGACATCACAAGGGCTTATATAATAGGGCGGATGTTCAAGCCGATTTGGCACCGTTTAGAAATGGGGATGTCCATGGATTTGATGATGCTGTTAGGGCTTTCCATAATGATACTTTAATTGAAGAATCTCAGCTGAGGGCGCCAAAGCCAGATTTAACTACATTCGACCGAGAGTTATTCGTAAGATATTTATTTAGCGCCTTAACAGATGCTGATTGGCTTAATACTGAAAAAGCATGTAGTCCAGAACTTAGCTTAAAACGAAAAAAGATATCAATAAATTATGATGATTTGATTGCAAAAATTGAGAGGGCTATTCAGGGCAAATCAAAAGAAGGCGAACTCAATATACTGAGGAATAATGCCAGAGAATATGCATTGAAAAGAGCACGTACTCCTGTGGGGTTTTATTCAATGAACCTTCCGACCGGATTGGGGAAAACACTATCTTCTGTCTCGTGGGCTTTGGAACACTCCAAATATAACGATTTTAACAGGATAATCATCGTTCTTCCATTTATAAATATCATTGATCAAACCGCGAAAACCCTAAAAAATATTTTTGGCGAAGAATATGTGCTCGAACATCATAGCGGTATTGGCGAAGAGCTTACTATCCCCGAGAATGAAAGCGACCCCGAATATGCAAAAAGACTGGCGTGTGAAAATTGGGACTTTCCAATAATAGTAACTACCACGATCCAGTTTTTCGAATCGATTTTTAGCAACAAACCCTCCAAGTGCCGTAAAATACACAATATAGCGGAATCGGTAGTAATTTTCGATGAGGTGCAATCCTTACCAGGTGAAATTATTATACCGACATTAACCATGCTTAAAAATATGCTTACCGTAATGAACACTTCCTTCCTTTTCTGCACGGCGACCTTACCGGCATTTGAGAAAAGGGAATTTTTTGATGGTATTGAGTCGATTACGCCTCTTGTGGATAATCCCAGCGAATTGTTTAAGAAGACGCGCAGGGTTAAATATATTTCGATTAACGATTATGAACCTGTAGACTTTGTTGAGATTGTCGACCTTGCCGTTAAACAAGACTCCTCGGTCCTTTCGGTATTTAACACTAAAAAAGCGGCACTTGAGTTTTTTAGTCACGCTTTGGAAAACAATACATGGGAGAGATGCTATCATCTTTCGACATCGATGTGCCCCGCCCATCGTAAGCGGGTAATAAATAATATTTATAAAGATCTGAGCGAAAAAGTATCAATACTTGTTTCATCTACCCAGTTGATAGAAGCTGGGGTTGACCTCGATTTTCCGTGTGTGTTCCGCGAAATGGCGCCATTGGAATCGATCATCCAATCGGCAGGAAGGTGCAACAGAGAAGGTCTGCTGAGCCACTATGGGAAAGTATTTCTTTTCCGCCTACTCGATGCCGGAATTCCGGACAAGCAATATAAGACGGCAACCGGATTTTCAATGGATATGATTAAGGAATATCCAGACAGCCTGTACGATCATGAATTTTATCATGAATATTACAAAAGAATGGTAGGGTTGTTTATCAATGCCGATGCCCATAATATTAATAGATCGAGAGAGAATTTCGATTTTGAAAATGTAAGTGAATCGTATCGAATAATAAATAAAGCAACCAAAGGTTTATATATATATAACTATGATGACGAAAGCCGTAAACTCATGGACACAATAAATCAAAAAGAACATCTGTCTCGTGATGATTACAGGAAAATGCAAAATTACATAATACCTGTATATGAATACTTCATTTTTACCAATAAGGATTTCGTAGTTGAAACACCACATGGACTGCTAATATGGTATGGTGGATATAATATGACACACGGTATAGCGGTGGATGCGACAAGCTCTGACATGTATGTAATTTAAAGGAGGGAGATATGCTGGATAATGAAATTGTACGCATAAAAGTTCAGGGGGATTATGCCTGCTTTACCCGACCGGATTTAAAAGTAGAGAGAATGACTTATCCATGCATGACACCGTCAGCAGCACGGGGCATACTCGATTCAATATTGTGGAAGCCAGAGTTCCAGTGGTATGTGAGGCGTATCATTATATTAAACCCGGTAAAATTTTTTTCTATAAAACGAAATGAAATCAATTCCAAACAATCAAAAAATCCAATTATCATTGAGGACAAACGTACACAGAGAAACAGCATTATTTTAAAAGATGTGGCATATATTATTGAGGCCTCTATATTCCAAAAAGAAAATTCTGAAAAAAACCCACCTCGAAAGTATGTCGAAATATTTCGACGCAGAGTTAGGAAGGGACAGTGTTATAGAAGGCCTTATCTGGGCACAAGGGAGTTCAATGCTGAATTTACGGAACCTGTTGGGAAAGAGCTCCCCATTTCAGAGCCAATACCCATTGGTAGCATGCTTTTCGATATTTTTTATGATAAAAACGGAAAACCAGACCCCATTTATTTTTATGATGTCTCGGTCGAAAGAGGCGTGCTTAACTGCGAGGTTCCAGAAAACGATAAAATGATGGAATCCAGCCATAAAAGACCTCCTGATGATTCGGAGCTGAGAGCGTATCTATATGACTTTAAAACAATGGAAGACAAATATTTTTGAGTGGGGGTATCTTGATGATAAAAGAACTAAGCGATCTTGGTAAGATATTACGAAAGCAGAACGAAGAAGGTAAAATAATCCATGACGCCCTAAAAGATGAACCCATTTCTATAGATCTTATAATAAAAAAAGACGGATCGTTTTATAAATTTGAAACTATAGAAAAAATTTGGCGACCGGCTGAGGCGATAACAGCCAAAAAAGGAAAAGCGAGATTGTTGCTGGATAAAGCAGAAGAGGTTCTCGGGTATGGAGAAGATGGAAAAAAACATGAATTGTTCATTAGAAAGTTAACAGATTATTCGTATCTCGATATTTTGAAACCGGTTTTTGATTTTTATTATACCAATAAGGAAAGCGGTGTTAAAAAAGCCCTGTCAGAGTTTGAAAGCCAAGTTGACGAGAAGGAACGAAATGGAAACATCGCTTTTCGAATTGCGAATGACGACAGCCGCCTGCATGAAAAGAAGAAAGTATACGAGGCAATAATAGAGGCCTATGAGAATAATAAAAAGAGTAAGCTCGGATCTTCAAAAATAACATGCTCCATTTGCGGGGAAAAAGGCAACCCGGTTGAAGATGTTCCGCATGGGATGATCAGGGGAGTTCCAGACGGACAGCCAAGCGGTTGTGCTCTGGTATCTTACAATGAAAACGCATTCGAATCGTACGATTTAACCGGAAATTTAAATTCTAAGATATGTACAGGGTGTGCAAGGACCTATGTTGAAGGTTTAAACTGGCTGATGAGCAATGGTGAGACCCAAACAATATTAGCTAAAAATAAAAAAGAAAAGAAGATATTCAAATACACCAACAGAAAGAATTTTGGGGCTGATACCGCGATAGTATTTTGGACAAAAAACAACCAGAAGGTATCAGAACTCGACCTTTTCGACAATCCTGACACGGGGGCGGTAGCTAATTTAATAGAATCAGTTTTTGGCGGTGACCAAAAAAAAGCTAAATATGTCGATCCTGACAGATTTTACTCATGCACTCTATCAGGATCAGCGGCCAGGATTGCCGTTCGCGACTGGATCGAAATGAACCTTGACGATATTAAAAAGGCGATAGCCCTTTGGTTTGAGGATATTAAAGTACAGGCCTGGGGGGAAATTTATTACTCTCCTCTATATAGCATGGCAAACTGCGCACAGAATGAAAAAAGTGACAATAAAACGACCGTTTCCAGAATTGCGGCGCATCTGTGGAGATCGTCGCTCAAAGGAACTGCACCCCCTTTATGGATTTTAACGGCGGTACTTAAACGCATACGAATTATTGAAAATGCAGATGGAGGCGGCACAAAGGAGAGCATAACACCGGAAAGGGCTGCTCTTATCCGGTTGATAATAAATCGTAATTACAAAGGAGGTACCATGCTAAGTGAGAAATTAGACGATAACAACTATTCCCCACCATATGTTTGTGGAAGGATTTTTTCAGTACTCGAAAGTATTCAGCGGGCAGCGCTCGGAAAAGACATCAACGCTGGTATTCGGGAGCGTTTTTTTTCCTTCGCTTCGACCAATCCCTCATCAGCTTTTGGGAGGCTTATGCGTTTATCGCAAAACCACCTTACGAAGCTTAAGACTGAAAAGGCCGGGCTTGCCGTAGTACTTGACAGGGAGCTGCAGGAACTTTTTTCGAAAATTAAGGAATTTCCCGTAATATTTTCACTTGAAGAACAAGGGCAATTTGCAATAGGATATTATCACCAAAAACAAGACACATGGCAAAAGGCAAAAAATAGTGCAGAGATGAAATCGGCGACTGAAGAAATATGAATAACAAATTATTTTTTTGTGGTTTTAAAAATCGATAATAAAAAACAGGAGAAATGCCATGACAACTCCCATTAAAAATCGTTATGATTTTGTTTACCTTTTTGATGTTAAAGACGGGAACCCAAACGGTGACCCAGATCAGGCAAATCTTCCACGGGCTGACGCGGAAAACCAGGAGGGATTGATTACCGATGTATGTATCAAAAGAAAGGTGCGAAACTATATTATGCTAAAACATGATCTTAAATCTCCTTTCGATATATTTATCAGGCAGGGAAATGTTTTGAATCCAATCATCAAGGATTCCGGGAAAGACATTCAAGGGCGCCAGAAGAGCTTAACAACACAATACTATGACATCAGAACATTCGGAGCTGTTTTAAGCACCGGTGGAAAAGGAGAAGGGGCAGGAACCGTTCGTGGTCCTGTACAGTTTACCTTTTCACGATCAGAAGACAGAATATACCAGGCGGAACACTCTATTACCCGTTGCGCGGTTACGACTCCCGAAGAAGCGAAAGCGCAGGAAAGCCGGGAACACGCTTCGACTTTCGGGCGAAAATCGACAGTACCATACGCTCTTTACCGAATGCACGGGTTTATTTCAGCAGTTGACGCAATAAAAACCGGATTTTCGGAGAGCGATTTGGAACTTTTATGGGAGGCCCTGCTTAATGCTTTCGAACACGATCGATCGGCTGCACGGGGGGAAATGAACCCCAGAAAGCTTATCGCCTTCAAGCATTCCAGTCATTTGGGGAACGCGCGCTCCGGGGAGTTGTTTGAAATGGTATCCATAATCAAAAAAAATGAATTACCAAGGTCTTTTATGGATTACGAGGTGAAAATAGACCGGAGCTTACCGAATGGAGTCGAACTCATTGAAAAGCTTTAATAGTTCTTAGTTTAATGTGAAGCTTAATAATGTGGCAAGGAAAGGTATGCTCAAAAAAATATTAAGAGCGAGATGGGAAGGGGGGAGATGATGATATAGCTATCCCAAAGACATTATTGGAAATTGAACCAATTTTATAATTAAATATCTTATATTTTTAAATCAGAATTCCCAGATCATCGATTCGTGAATCAACCAAGATATGGGAAAGTTTAAGGCCGAAGAGGCCGGTCTTAATATGATTAGAGTTGTTGCCTATCTGGCAAAAATGTCATCGCGAGAAGGCTGTAGGCCGACGTGGCGATCTCAAATAACAACAAGTTGCAGGTAAAAACCGGATATTGTATGAGATTGCCACGCCCCGATACGACCGGGGCTCGCAATGTACTCAGTAAAGCAACAAGTCTATTGAATATAAAAACGGTGAAGCGACTGTAAATATCAAAAAAGTTCCGCTAATCTAGGCGGGTTTCATTATCTAGCTCATGTACACAGAAGAAGAATATATTCAGCTATCGTCAGTCCAGCACTACGTGTTCTGCCCCAGGCAGTGCG